>NZ_CAKZPW010000056.1:0-3738 GCF_937139385.1 uncultured Maritalea sp.
CGCCGGCCCGTGGGTCGACAAGCTGCTGCAGACGGCTGTCGGCAAGAACGACGCTAAAAATGTACGCCTCGTGCAGGGCAGCCACATCGTCGTGCCGAAGATCCATCAGGGCGATCAGGCCTATATTTTCCAGCACTCCGATGGCCGCGTGATCTTCGCCCTGCCCTATGAGACCGACTTCACGCTGATCGGCACGACGGACAAGGATTTTGAGGGCACCGACCCCGGCGAGGCGGAGTGTTCGCCCGAGGAGAAAGCCTATCTGTGCGAAGTCGCCAGTTCCTATTTCAAGAAGCCGGTGGTCGAGAACGATGTCGTGTGGACCTATTCCGGCGTGCGCCCGCTCTATGACGACCATGCCTCATCCAGCACCGCCGCCACCCGCGAATATGTGCTTAAGCTTAATGAAACCGGAGAAGCACCGGCCTTAAACATTTTCGGCGGCAAAATCACCACCTATCGCCGTTTGGCCGAAGCCGCGATTGAGAAATTTGACAGTTTCTTCCCCAACATTGGTGCAGAGTGGACCAAACGAGTTCCCCTACCCGGCGGGGACTTTGCTCACGATCAATTTGATGAGTTGGTCCGCAGATTACAAAGCCGACTCCCCTTCTTGGATCATAAAACCACCCACCGCCTCGTGCGCGCTTATGGGACTGACGCCGAAAAAATCTATTGCAATGCAACAAAAAAAGAGGACCTTGGCACCAATTTTGGGCACGGCATTTATGCTGGCGAACTCGATTGGGTCATTGCCAACGAATGGGTTATGACCGCCGAAGACTATTTATGGCGCAGAACAAAAATGGGGCTTCATGTTGATAAACAAGAAGCCGCACAGATTGACGCCTATATCGCTGAACGGATCACCAAATAAGGGAATGCAAATCAATATATCGCTTTTCCCAATCACCTTGAATTCGTGCAACAAAACTGAGGGCGAAGCGATCAGTTGAGATTACCATTCGCCCGTCACCGGCCTATAGAACCAATCTTTATCACTCGCTATTGTGCGTCTGTGAATTGGCGCATATGCTCTTTTCAGCTGCACATATCTATTGCGGTGGGGAGCAAAAATAAGCCACAAAACAAAACCGGAGTTATCCTTCGTGAACAACACGCCAAAAGTTGTTCAACTCAAGCGTTAGCAAGGGGCACAGCACACAATTCCCCATCTGCGAGCTAGCGCTAAAACCAAATAGACTTCAGACGATTACCTATGGAAAGGGCACAATCGGGATGCCAAGAAGAAAGAACCCAAACGCAAGCGGAGATCTTACTCAAACTGCGTATGTCGGCATTCGTCAGATGCTATTCCACAACGACTTGGTGCCAGGTCAAAAAGTTCCATTTAAAGAGCTTGCTGAAGAAATGGGCATGAGTGTAACCCCATTCATCCAAGCGCTAAAGTTCCTTGAATTCCAGGGCATCGTAAGACGTGAACCCAACAAAGGATATTTCATTGAACCGCTTAGCCTAAGCGAGATCAAAGAGCTGTACAATTTTAGACTGCTTCTGGAGAGTTCCTTGTTGGAACGAGCAATCGAAAATCTGGACAAGCAGGGCGAAGAAAAGCTGAAGGAGTCCCATCAGCAATATATGAACGCGCTTGAGGGTATGTTCATGAACAAGAAGCTGGTGGCGGATATGAACTTCCACCTCACAATTGCCGAACTCTCCGGACAATCTTTGCAAAAAAGAGCGCTGCAAAATGTGTTTGATATTCTGCATCTCAAGTATCAAATCAGTCTAAGATATGTGACCGGATCGAAATCAAATGAGAACGATCATGGCAATATCCTAAATGCTATTTTGGAACGTGACACAAAATTGGCAAAAAAGCTGCTCGAACAGCATATCCAATCAAGTGGCAAACATTCATCAGATAACGTCAGCCGCATGATCGAGGAAAAAGCAGGGATTCAATTTTGAACCCCTGCCCAAAGGGTGATTAAACAGAGTCAGCGTAGAACTGCTCGATGGTTTTTAGGTGTGTCGGATCCAGGTCCATTTCGCGGGCGCCTTCAAGCATGCCTTTGACATATTCTTTTGAGGGCTGGAACGGGCCTTGAGGGTCAATAACTTGGTAGAGTTCTGTTGAATGAAGCTTATTGTCCTCGCCCACAGCCAAGAACGTGCGGCGCTCATAATCCCCAATGTAAAAACCAGGTTTTACATCTAGTTCCAGTAGTTCTTTTTCGGGCACGTCAAAAATCACCCCATGCACCACTTTGCCTGGCGCTAACATGATATTGCTGATGCCGGCTTGCTTGGTTTTGGAAAAAAAGTTGAACTGGATTTCGTGATTAGGAATATACGCTTTCATCACATATTTCGCGCTTGGAAGTATCTCCTTCAAGAAGCTCATTTGTAAATTTGAACCATAACCAAAGTGTAGCATGTGCAATCCTTTATTGTTTCTCTAGTTGCAAAAAGTGGACCAGACGCTGCTCCAATGAAGACGTATTGGCGTGAATGCCAATCGCTCTAAGTTCACTGGAAACATCGACCGGCAATTCCTGGTCTTGAATTTTTTGATTTAGTACACCGCCGAAAAGCACGGGTTTTTTGATTTTTTGCTTGGCCATTTCAGCGTTAATTGTCTTGCCAAAATCTAGGGCCATTCCATTGTGCGTGCTCACCAGAATGGCGTCCACATCGTCTTCTTTAGCGCGCGCAACAATGGTTTGCGCGTCAACCTCTGCCCCAAGATAGACAACATTTGCCCCGCCGCTATCCAGCAGCCAATTCAGCACAAGCAAGGCATGTTCGTGCACATCGCTTGATGCCAATAACAAACGTTTCCCAGCTATCCGGTCGACCACCTTTGGCTTGGAAAATGCAGGCAAGTGCTGTTTGTACGTTCCAATTGACTGCGCAAAAATATCCGTTGGCACCGTTGGAATACGGTTGCGCGGTTGTGACGGGTCCTCAGCGCCTGCGCCAAAAATCTCTTCGAACAAAGCCGGGCCAATTTCCTTTAAGGCATAAAGCATCTGCAAAGGATTGCGCACATCGATACCAGCTTCTTTAAAGCCATGCAGCGCCCGCTCAAATATGCCGCGCCCTTCACTGACGATTTTGTCGGCGAATGCTTCAGCTTCGGAAAAATCAACTTTGTCGACTAGAAGGCGGGCGGTTTTTTCGACCCGGTTTCCCAATATTTGAGCTTCGACAATTTCTTGCGCAGATGGCGCTCGCACCGCTTCGGTGACAGGCAATGGCAACACAGCATGACCAGTTGGGCATTTGAGTTGCGCCATAATATCCCACAGCATGTACTCGGCGATCATGCCGCGATTTTCGTCAAAATCCTGCGTGAACGAAATTGTGTCGCCATAAAACATTGAGCCAACGCATTCGCCCTTGTGAATTTTATCAAGCGCAAATACCCAACCTGCCCGCTTGATGGGGTCTGAAGTTAGACCGCCGATACAATGGGATAGCTTCGCGCCAAGTAATTCTTCAACGATGTAATGCTCAAGCATCGCCCAACCGGCGATCGTGGCGCAGTCAAAAAACAACGCGCCATATCCGTCTTCTAAGTAGGAATGCAAGGCAACACCTTGCTCCCGAAAACGCCCCAACAGTGCAATGGCTTTCGTCGTTTCAACGGCTGTGTGAATATGGTCATGCCAACCGGGTGCCTGATGCGCAAAATATTGAGACAGGTTGCCAATTGTCGTCACCCCTGCCCGTAGCGCCAAAACACTATTGGTGACTGACGAGGGAAAGCCG
>NZ_CAKZPW010000057.1:0-9507 GCF_937139385.1 uncultured Maritalea sp.
CCACATTTGATGCACCACAGGTGGTGTTGACTTTCAACTCTTCACGCAAACGCCGAAGTAGCGCAAATACTTGACGACCAGCATCATTCATCGCGCCAATTGGCATCACGAGCGGATCGACAACCACGTCTTCTTTTGGGATACCGTGGTCTTGTGCACGCTCAACAATTTTCTTGGCAACGGCAAAGCGCACATCTGGATCAGTCGAACTGCCCGTTTCGTCGTTTGAAATGGCAACAACTGCAGCGCCATATTTTTTGATCAGCGGCAAAACGCGCTCAAGGGACTCGTCTTCACCCGTTACGGAATTCACAAGTGGCTTGCCCTGATAAACAGCCAAACCGGCCTCAAGCGCATCAATAATCGAGCTATCAATTGAAATAGGAACATCGGTTAGGCTTTGCACCAGCTGGATACATTCGGCCAAGATTTTTGGCTCATCCGCTAACGGAACGCCAGCGTTGATATCAAGAACGTGTGCACCCGCCGCAACTTGCGCCAACGCATCGGCCTGCACGGTTGTATAGTCATGTTCCTTCATCTCTGCGGCGAGTTTTTTGCGTCCAGTTGGGTTGATCCGCTCTCCAATCACGCAGAAAGGTTGGTCAAAGCCAATCGCGACTTCTTTGGTCGGGGATGATAAAACTGTACGTACGGTCATGGATGCTAGCCTTTTAGTGTGTTGCCGCCGTTGCGGGCGATGTCTGCTAAGATTTTTGTCGGGAATTGCGTTTCAAGCTCGTTCGCGATGCGCTCAACCGCTTCAGCAGGCGCTTCATCCCCAATATCGATTGTTGCGCGACGCCACTCTTCCAAATAGCTATCAGTATCTTCAGCGCCGCTTTCCATTGCTGCCTTGTCTACAGCAACCAAAAAACGGTCGGCGAGGGGGCGTTTGATGGCCTTGCGGCCTTTGCCAAAAGTGACCTGAGTTGGAATATCACGCCAATAAATAACAACTACGGACATGTTAAGCTGCCCCTTTCAAGAAATCGCCGAGCAATCCAAATTGCGTCTTTTTGTGTTCAAACCGCAGCCCCAAACGGGCGGCGGCATCTTCTGCCTTTTCCACCAAAGCGTGGTCTTCACTTTGCGCCAAATATACAAGCCGCGTGTAATTGCCGAAATAGGCCTCAAGCAATTCCGGATGTCGGTCCAACCCAAGGGGTTTGAACACCAATGTATCAAACTGGCGGACCAGAAAATCCGTCAAATAGAAGGTACCCGGCTCATTGTCTTGCAACTGATTAAATTGCTCTAAACCAAGGTAGAATGCATAACAATGCGCGCCTTCAATCCGTGAAGCATTGTACTTTTCAAGGACTTGATCAAGTCGACCGGCCGTTCCGCAATCACCATAACCGACCAAAAGTTGCGAGCAAGTTGTCGACATATCAGCCAAAACCGCATCAACTGCTGCTGGTATTTCACTCGGTTTATTGTGCAAGCCTGCAGGCAGAAAACGCACGTCAAACAGATCGGGAGCGAGTTGTTTTTGTATAGCCAGAATTTCGCGCGCAAGGGCACCGCAGGCCACGAGGCCGGTTTTTCTTATCGCTGTCGCAAATGTATTTTGGTCGTCCATTTGGCCAATCTATGCAGCCTGCGAAACAAGGCGTTTTGCCGTCTCCACAGCAATCGCTGCATCCTTACAATAAGCGTCCGCACCAATCGCTTCGCCAAACTCTTCGTTCAGCGGCGCTCCACCAACTATGACAAAAAGGTCATCACGAACGCCCTTTTCTTTAAGCGTCTCAATAACCACTTTCATATAGGTCATCGTGGTGGTCAAAAGTGCCGACATCCCCAAAATATCAGGTTTATGCTCTTCAATAGCGGCAAGGAACTGGTCAACATCGGTGTTAATGCCAAGGTCGATAACCTCAAAGCCCGCGCCTTCCATCATCATGCCCACAAGGTTTTTACCGATATCGTGGATGTCGCCCTTGACGGTGCCGACAACCATTTTACCCATTTTGGGTGCTCCGGTTTCGGTAAGGAGAGGGCGCAATATGTGCATGCCGCCCTTCATGGCGTTGGCCGCAAGCAAAACTTCTGGCACAAACAAAATTCCATCGCGGAAATCGTCGCCAACGGTCTTCATGCCCACAACCAAAACCTTAGTCAGAATGTCGTAGGGCGCCCAGCCACGCTCAAGATAGATATTAACGCCTTCAATGATTTCCTCTTTCAAGCCATCATAAAGGTCGTCTTGCATCTGTTCGGAAAGCTCTTCGTCGCTCAACTCAGAAAGAATGATATCGTCTTCATCATCAGCCATAATTCAGATCCCTATCTGCAACTCAAATCTTAAGAACGTTTGCGGCGACGGTTCGAGCGGTCAGCCGTTTTGTCAGTTTTTGGAGAAACCAGAGGTCCAAGGATTTCTATGATTTCTTCGGCAGTTGGTGCATCACCACCATTGTGCTCTCGCACAGCATCCGCCATCGCTTTAACGTGGGCCGGGCTATTGCCGCAGCAACCCCCAATAATTGAAATGCCCAGGTTCATCGCCAATTTAGCATAGTCACCCATAAGTTCGGGCGATCCTGAATAAACAACTTTGTCACCCGCGATTCTAGGAATGCCAGCATTTGCTTTAGCAACGACGGGAATGCCGCCAGAGTGGGCAACAAGGTCGATTGCTGCAACCAACAAATCAGAAGCGCCAACCCCGCAGTTTGAACCAAAAGCAACGGGTTTAGTCGGCTTAGCCTGCATGGCATCGCCGAAATCCGCTGGAGAAAAGCCCATCATGGTTTTGCCCGCAGTGTCAAAGCTTGCAGTCACCACATAATCCATGCCGACTTCATTAGCCGCTTCAATGGCTGCGTCAATTTCTTCAGGTGAGGACATGGTTTCAATCCATGCCACATCGGCGCCACCCTTTTTAAGGCCCGTCATTTGCTCAATAAAGGCCTCAACTGCACCTTCATACGTCAATTCGCCCAAGGGCACTAACAAATCGCCAGTTGGTCCGACGGACCCAGCAACAACAATCTCACGACCGGAGTTTGCAACCAAATCACCAGCAATTGTGGCAGCAGCTTCATTAACTTCAACCACCCGGTCATCAAGTTGGTGCAGGTGCAAACGACGCGCCGTGCCACCAAAACTATTGGTCACCAATATATCAGAACCCGCGTCAATAAACGACTGGTGCAGCTTTTGGATGCGATCAACATGGTCAAAATTCCAAGCTTCAGGTGCCTGTCCAGAATCAAGACCCATCGGGATTAGGTTGGTCCCAGTTGCCCCGTCAGCAAGCAAAATGCCGCGCTCATCAAGCAGTTTTTGAAGTTTGTTCATTGTTGGCTGTCGCTTTCCAAAGTCATCTTGTTGGTTCTAATAACACAATTTAGATATAAAGAAAGCTTTATATCATCCCGAGTTGTCCAAAATCCTGACACAAGTTCGCCTTATTTCTAGTTAAGAACGAGAAAATTAAGCTTGCAGCAACCATGCCGTCGATCGTCATTGGTAATTGCACCCCAAAAGACTGTATAAAATTGGTCATATCGGTTGGAAGTTTTGTGTACGTAATTATGATTCTTAAAAAGCTTAAATCCCACGTTCGCGTGGCAGTCTTACTTAGTCTTGCAGCGCCCGTGTTAGCAGCATGTGGCGGCAGCAACAGCTTATTCAAAAATCCGCTGATCAATAACAAGACGAAGTTTTCGTCCTCTGAGTATGGCGTCGGCGCTTCTCCAAGGCTCACAACTGGGTCGCGAGTTAAAAAGGGTGGGGGTCGTTACCAAGTTGGCAAGCCATATAAGGTTGCTGGTAAATGGTATGAGCCAAAAGTACAGCCAAACTACGACAAAACTGGCACCGCGAGCTGGTATGGCCCAAATTTTCATGGCCGTCTGACAGCCAACGGTGAAATCTACGACCAAAACATGCTCAGCGCCGCGCACCCAACCCTGCCGCTGCCTTCCTATGTCCGTGTGACCAACATGTCGAATGGTCGATCTGCGTTGGTGCGTGTGAATGATCGAGGACCATTTGCACACGGTCGATTGATCGATTTGTCGAGCAAAACCGCAGATGTGTTGCAGTTCAAGCAACAGGGTACAGCAAAAGTGCGTGTGGAATATGTGGGCAAAGCACCAATTGATGGTGATGATACGCGTTTCCTTTTGGCCAGCATAAACAAAAAAACAGATTTGGAACGAGGTCGCACACAATTAGCGTTTGCCGGCGGAACAAAACTCGCCAGCGTGTCGCGTGATCAGCTTAGCGTGCAGGCACAATCCTTTGTGCCGACCCCGCCAGCGCGAACCGTGATGACACAAATGCCAAGTTTTGAGGAATCCACGTTCGACTTATTGGTCTCCTCTTATGCGAACAGTTCAAATGAACCTGTCAATGCAGCCCACCTTGCAATTGAGAATATGAGTGCTGTGCCTGATGCACTCGGTGTCTGGCGCGAATCTGCAGAACATGGGTTCATCGACGTGAACCGGTCTGTTGGTGTATTTAAATCGCTTGAATCAGCGCACCAAGTGGGACAAGAACTCGCTCTTCTTGCTATCGTTGATTTGCGCCCCACAAATCTGAACGGCGTGACAGCAACGCAGGTGTTTCTCGAAAAACTCCGTCCCGGCGTTTCCAAGCAAGACATAAATGATCTCACGCAACGACTTGGCCTAAGCGACTTCGTGCTGTAATAAATCTCTATGACCGAATACAAGTTGTGTTCAGGTGAACCTGCGGGGAGGACCTGTGCAGGTCGGTGAGGAGTATACAGTGGCCACCAGTTGTCGTTCAGGCAGAATTGCGCAAGCAGTCCTTGCGTTGTTGTTCTTGTTTTGCCTGCCCGCGTTCGCACAAGTAGAGTTCAATACCAAAGCAAAATTTGCCGTCTTGATGGACTATAACTCGGGCACCGTGTTGTACCAAAAAGACGCAGATGAGCGCATGGAACCCGCGTCCATGGCAAAACTCATGACAATTGCAGTCGTTTTTGATCAGCTTCAAAAGGGGCGCTTGAGCCTAGACGACGAGGTTTTCATTTCGGAAAAGGCATGGCGAGAAGGCGGTGCTGCCTCTGGCGGTTCAACCATGTTTGCGGAATTGGATTCAAAAGTCAGTGTCGGTGACCTTGTAAAGTCAGTCATCATTCAATCTGGAAACGATGCAAGCATAGCCTTAGCAGAGGCCATTGGTGGCACAGAGCTCTCATTTGTTCGCATGATGAATGAAATGGCCAAGGATATCGGTTTGCAAAGATCTGATTTTGCAAACTCGACAGGTCTTCCTGACCCTACAATGCATGTGACCGCACGTGATCTAGGTAATCTGGCTCGACATATTATTAAAACCTACCCCGAATATTATTCAATTTTCTCTGAGCCAAGTTTTGAGTGGAACAACATCAATCAGGGCAATCGCAACACATTGCTCGACGACGGTATTGGCGTTGATGGGCTAAAAACAGGGCACACCGAATCCGCTGGCTATGGCATCGTGGCAAGTACAACAGAAAATGGTCGACGTTTAATCGCCGTTCTGCACGGCATGGAAAGCAAGAAACAGCGGACTGAAGAAGCGCGCAAACTGTTGACATGGGGCTCTAGAAGTTTCGAACGCATTCAAGCTTTTGACCAAGACCAGATTGTAGCTGAAATCCCGGTTTATGGCGGGGAAAAACCGAAGGTCGGCTTGACGGGTGAAGGACAAATCGACCTTTATGTGCCAAAAGGTTCAAAACGCTGTCTTTCTGCAAAGATTGTGTACAATGGACCATTGATTCCGCCCGTGGACCGTGGTCAACAGGTTGCGTCGCTGCAAGTATGGTGTGACGATAAGCTTATCCAGTCTTCACCCTTGTATGCAGCGGAAACAATCGAGCAGGGCGGTATTGTCCGTCGTGCGACAGATGCACTTAAAGAATTGGCTTTCGGCTGGATCTAAGTCTAGATTTTGCCTTTAAACGACAAGGTTCACCCCACTCAAATGACCGCGAAATTCATCACATTTGAGGGCGGAGAGGGCGTTGGAAAATCAACGCAAATCAAACGCCTTGTGGCCAATTTGGTCAAGCATGGCGTTGAAGCCGTACGCACGCGCGAGCCCGGCGGTACCCCACGCGCTGAAGCCATCCGTTCGTTTCTACTGCAAGGCAAGTCCGAACAATGGGGACCAAGTGCAGAGGCGATCCTTTTTGCAGCCGCACGTTTGGATCACGTCAATTCAATGATTAAGCCAAATCTTGAAAGTGAAAAATGGGTCCTTTCAGACCGGTTTTGCGACAGCACACGTGCCTATCAAGGATTGACCGGCGGCGTGCCTGACCAGCTTATCGATGCTTTAGAAACCTTGGCACTGAACGGTGCAACGCCAGATTTGACCATATTGATTGATATGGACCCTGAACTAGCATTCGAACGGGTTCGCAAACGCGCGGCGGAGGATGGGTTGAATTTGCCCCCTGATCGCTACGAAAAAGAAAACATAGAGTGGCATCGCCGGTTACGCAGAAATTTCCTCGATATTTCGCGGGCGAATGAAAGTCGATTTGTGGTTGTCGATGGCACGCAGAACGTCAATGACATGGAAAATGACATTTGGGCAAAAGTCACAGCCAAGTTTCCTGAATTGGTCGCATAATGTCGGAAAAAGAATATCCAGCACATGCCGACCAGTTGCCGGGCGTTCCGCCCCCTGAAATGCAACAAAAGCTGTTTGGCCATAGTGATGGGCAGCGTCAGTTATTGGAAGCATATCAGGGCGGCAAATTACACCATGCTTGGTTGATCGCTGGCCAAAAGGGTATCGGAAAAGCCACATTTGCATTTGATATTGCGCGCAAGCTTTTCAGCCTTTCCGGCAATGAAACCGAGCAACGCGTTGCGGAAATGGTTGCCACTGGTGGCCATCCAAACCTTAAAGTCATTCGTCGCGCGTTCAATCATAAAACAGGAAAATACGCAGCCAATACGGGCGTAGACGTTGTGCGTGACGCAATGCGGTTCTTTCAAACAAGTGCCGCCACCAAGGGATTGCGTATTTGTATTGTTGACAGCATCGACGACCTGAACGCAAACGCCGCCAACGCGCTTCTTAAAACACTTGAAGAACCGCCTGCAAATGCATTGTTTTTGTTGATTTGCAACCAATTGGGGAAAACGCTTCCCACCATTCGGTCACGTTGCCGATTGCTCCGGTTGGGCGTTTTGATGGATCAAGATGTTTCTGCAGTTGTCGGTCAAATTGCTGGGCCAGACGCGCAAGCGCAACTGCCTTCAATTTTGGAAATTGCGCGTGGTCGGCCGCGCAAAGCGTTAGAAGCGGTTATGGCGTCATCCGACCCAACACTTCAAGCGCTTGGAAATTGGTTGGCACAGCCAAATCTTTCAAATGACGCGCAATTGATGCAGTTGGGCGCTTCGATCGCCCAGTCAAAAGACGAGGCAATTTGGCCGATGGCCTTAGAAATGCTGGAAAATGCAATTGCCTGGCGCATTAAACATCTCGCGCTGACCGACAAGAACAACCCTGCGCTTGCCAAGGCAATGTCCGTGTGGGAAAAGACGGGCGAGCAGCTAAGAGATCAGGCCGTTTACAACCTCGACAAGAAACAAACAATAATCATGATATTGGACGCGATTTGCGAATTAGATCGCGTAGCGCCAATAAACTTTGAACCGAGCACATGACCGACAAGACCTATTACATCACAACAGCAATTCATTATCCAAACGGCGTTCCACACATCGGCCATGCCTATGAAATGGCAGGCACGGACGCCATGGCGCGTTTCAAGCGCTTGGATGGATATGATGTGCGGTTTTTGACCGGCACCGACGAGCACGGCATCAAAATGGCCCAAACCGCTGAAGCGCAAGGTATTTCACCTAAGAAGCTTGCTGATATAAACTCTGCTCAGTTCCGCAGGTTGGCAGAGGCGTTAAACCTTTCCAATGACGTTTTCATCCGCACAACGGAAGAGCGACACCACAAAGCAAGCCAGGCCATTTGGGATAGAATGCTTGAAAACGGCGATATTTACGAAGGCAAATATGCAGGTTGGTACTCTGTTCGCGACGAAGCATATTATGACGAAAGCGAATTGTTTGAAGGTGAGGGGGACGAAAAACTATCGCCCCAAGGCACACCTGTTGAATGGGTAGAAGAAGCAAGTTTCTTCTTCCGTCTTTCTGCATTTGAGGATCGCCTGCTCAAGCTCTATGAAAAACAGCCAGATTTCATTGGCCCCGCATCTCGCAAGAATGAAATCACATCATTTGTAAAGTCTGGCTTGAACGATCTATCGATATCGCGCACCACATTTGACTGGGGTATTCCCGTGCCCAATGTCGAGGGGCACGTAATGTATGTATGGGTTGATGCGCTGACAAACTATCTGACTGGGGTTGGTTATCCAGATACAGATAGTGAGGACTTTAAAAAATATTGGCCCGCAGATGTGCACGTCATTGGCAAAGACATCATCCGCTTCCACGCAATCTATTGGCCCGCATTCCTAATGTCAGCCGGTATTGCTTTGCCAAAGCGCGTTTTCGCGCACGGCTTTTTGACCAATGACGGACAAAAGATGTCAAAATCTCTTGGAAATGTGGTTGATCCATTTGAAATTATTGATGAATTTGGCGTCGACGCCGTGCGCTTCTTCTTCTTGCGTGAAATCAACTTTGGCAATGATGGTGACTATGGTCGCGAAAAATTCATCAATCGTTGCAACGCGGATTTGGCCAATGACTTTGGCAATTTGGCACAACGGTCTTTATCGATGATTGGTAAAAACTGCGAAGGCAAGGTGCCAACGCCAGGCGATTTGAAACCGGAAGACATTGCATTGTTGAAGTCTTGCAAAGATGCCATTCAAGTTGCCCGCAAGGCCATAGATAGAAACCATGTACATGCGGCAGTGGCGGCGGTTTGGGACATTGTAGGCGAAGCCAACAAGTATTTTGCTAATGCGGAGCCTTGGGCACTGAAAAAGACAGACCCAGAGCGCATGAACACGGTTCTTTACGTGACCGCAGAGGCCATCCGCCGCTTGGCAATACAGGCGCAAGCAATCGTGCCCGCTTCTGCAGGCAAATTCCTAGACCTCTTGGCGATTGAGCCGGACAAGCGCTTGTTCGAGCATGTGAACGATCAATACATGATGCAACCCGGAACAGCGTTGCCGGCACCAACCCCTGTGTTTAAGCGCTTCGACAAAGAATCCTAAGGGGCAGATTTCATGCTTGTAGACAGTCATTGCCACTTAGATTTCGAGGCGCTTCAAGAAGATTTTGCCGGTGTCATGCAGCGCGCAAAGGCCGCTGGCGTTGAACGGATGGTCACCATCTGCACGCGTGTAAAAAAGTTTGACCAAATCCGCTTGATCGCTGAACAAAATGACAACGTATTCTGTTCAGTTGGCACGCATCCACACAATGCGGACGAGGAACTGGATATTAGCGTGGACCAACTGATTGAGTTGGCACAACACCCCAAATGTGTTGCGATTGGGGAGGCGGGGCTCGATTATCA
>NZ_CAKZPW010000058.1:0-13075 GCF_937139385.1 uncultured Maritalea sp.
CGTCTCATTCTTACTACCAAATAACACGAGACCTTAATCGCCTCGCGTGTCTGCAAAATTGTAAAACTCCTTACGAAACTATCGTAAGGGGATATTGGCGTTGCTCTGGTTTGCAATTGCCTTGCGTCGTCGCGCGAATAGGGAAATGATAGGGCACAATTTGATCCCATAAAGGACAGTCCAATGATTTGGAAAATCCCGCTGCTTGCACTTCCCCTCCTCATTTACAATCTCGTGGCGTTCGACATTGTTGGCGACAAGGCGAACGGATGGGCATCGCCGGTAATGTCTTTGGACATGGTTTCGGGGGCTGTGTGGACCCTAAGCGTTGGCGATTTGCTGGTGGTGTTGGCGCTAGCGCTTTTGTTTGTTGAGGTGCTCAAGTCCACCAAAGTGGGTAGCGCATCGATTGTTGACCATATGCTTTCAACCCTTGTGTTCATTGCCTATTTGGTTGAGTTCTTGCTGGTGCCTGCGGCGGCCACCTCCTTGTTCTTTACTTGCATGGCCATGTCGCTGGTGGATTTGGTTGCAGGCTTTTCGGTTTCCATTCGGTCCGCGTCACGCGACGTTAATTTTGGCGGCCATTAGGAGTTTGCATGAACTATCGCATTGAAACCGATTCAATGGGCGAGATTGAAGTGCCCGCCAATGCCTATTATGGGGCGCAAACCGCCCGCTCCATGATGAACTTTAAAATTGGTATCGAGCAGATGCCAATTGAGGTGATCCATGCCTTCGGGGTGCTCAAAAAGGCGGCGGCATTGACCAATCATGAATTGGGCAATCTTGAGAGTGACATCAAGGATTTGATTTGCGCGGCGGCTGACGAGGTGATCGCGGGCAAATTGGACCAGCATTTTCCTTTAGTGGTGTGGCAAACCGGGTCGGGCACCCAATCGAACATGAATGTGAATGAGGTTATTTCGAACCGAGCCATTGAAATGGCCGGTGGTGAGATGGGGTCAAAAACCCCGGTCCATCCCAATGATCATGTAAACAAGTCTCAAAGTTCAAACGATACGTTTCCCACCGCCATGCATATTGCTGGGGTGACGATGATCGAGCGCCAGCTTGTCCCTGCCATCACAGATTTACGCAATGTGCTTGATCAAAAGGCCAAAGATTTTTCAGACATCGTGAAAATTGGCCGCACGCATTTGCAGGACGCGACGCCCTTGACCTTGGGGCAAGAATTGAGCGGCTGGGTGGCGCAACTTGATTTGGCGCTTGAAGCGATCAAGGCGACCTTGGGGCAAATGCACCAATTGGCGCTTGGTGGCACAGCGGTTGGCACAGGGTTAAACACCCATCCGGATTATGCAGCAAAAGTGGCAGCAAAAATTGCTGAACTGACAGGTTTGGATTTCAAAACAGCGGACAATAAATTTGCCTATTTGGCCGCGCATGATGGGCTTGTGGGCACCCATGGGGCGCTCAAACAATTGGCTGTGGCTTGCATGAAAATTGCCAATGATGTGCGTTGGCTCGCCTCTGGGCCACGTTGCGGATTAGGCGAGTTGAGCTTGCCCGAAAATGAGCCGGGGTCGTCGATTATGCCGGGCAAAGTGAACCCCACCCAGTGTGAAGCGCTAACGATGGTGTGTGTGCAGGTGATGGGCAATGATGCGGCGATGGGGATTGCGGGCAGTCAGGGCAATTTTGAACTAAATGTCTATAAGCCTTTGATGGCCTATAATCTTATTCAGTCGGTGCGCTTGCTGGCTGATGCGGCACAAAGCTTTAATAGGAATTGCGCGATTGGCATAGAGCCAAACCGGGATAAGATTAGCGATCACTTGAACAATTCATTGATGTTGGTGACCGCACTTAACCCCCACATTGGTTATGACAATGCGGCCAAAATTGCCAAACATGCCCATAAAAAGGGGCAGACGTTGCGCGAAGCAGCGATTGAACTTGGGTTGATGAGCGGCGAAGCGTTTGATGCGGCGATAAAGCCCAATGAGATGGTTGGGCCGAAGGCCCGATGTTCGTCTTAAGCGCTTAGCGTGCGCAAATAGCCCATGGGCATGCGGATGATTTTGCGTTGGTTGTTCTGCTCATAAGCCGTCTGCGCTTCACCAACACTGGCACGGCGCTTGGCGCGAAACATGGGGGCGTTGGTTTTGCCCGCAATCACTTGGGCAACAAAGGACGCATCTGGTCGATAATTGGCATTTGAAAACCGACGACGGGGCGCTGGCTCCAAAACCAAAGGAAGGTTTTGTGCCGAATTGGGTCGAGATGTGCCGTTTTGGTCGTAACTCATGACGCGCTCCGTTAAAAACAGCGAGCCATGTTTCATTTTGGGACAGAAGTGGTGGCTCACACCCATATTATTGCAATGAGCGTGCCAATTATAAAGGATTTGTTAACTTTTAACCCCAGAATTGGGGCGATATGGTTAAAATTGGTCTTTAGCTTTCCGCAAGGCGGCAAAAGTTGCAACAGGGTTAGAACCGTCAAGTCCAAGCGCTTGAGCGATCCCTATTTGATCTGCGCGCAAAAACGGGTTGGTCAGCTTTTCGTTACCTAGCGTTGTGGGCAGTGTTGGGCGGCCATTGTCGATTTGTGTTTGGGCCTGTTCGATCCGGGCCAAAAGAGCCTTGTTAGTGGGGCCGATGGTTTGGGCAAATGCGCCGTTCGATAGCGTATATTCGTGACCGCAATAAAGTTGGGTGGCGTCGGGCAATTCGCGCAGGCGCTTTAATCCAGCCCACATTTGGTCCGGCGGCCCGTCAAACATGCGCCCACAGCCCAAAGAAAAGAGCGCGTCGCCTGCAAAAAGCGTAGGCTGTTCAACGAGGAAATAGGCAATATGGCCAAAAGTATGCCCGGGGGTGGCAATGACGTTAAGATGGCCATTGCCAAATTCAAGCGTCGTGCCGGGTTCTACCTCTATATCCAATTGACCGATTTGTTCCGCCTCGGCTTTGGGGCCATAAATGGTTAAATCAAAATGCTCACGCAAAGGGGCAATACCATCCACATGGTCCCAATGGTGGTGGGTGACAAAAATTTTGCTTGGGGTTAGCCCAAGTTCTTTGCACGCATTTAAGATGGGCGGGGCGTCGGGCGCGTCGATCAGCGCCACTTCGCCGGTGGTGGTGCATTCAAGGATTAGGGCAAAATTTGTTTCTAACGCTGGAATTTGATGGATTTTGAACATGCGTTTAAACCTAACCCTTGGTGTTGATGTTTGCGTTCTGAGTTCTGACTTTAATAAAGCGAAAGATGAATGCATAGTGTGCCATGCTGCACCTAGCGCAAAAGTGAAAGTCATAATTGATGTTTGTCGCCATTGACGAATTGCTGCAATTCTATCGCTCACCGTTGGGGCGCATTTCACGCCGTCTGATCCAAGATGTGATTGCGCAAATGACGGATAGTGCGTCGGGGCATCGTGTGCTTGGGCTTGGGTATAGTGCGCCCTATTTGAAGCGGGTGACGCAGAATGCTGAACGGGTGTTGGCATTTATGCCGGCTCGACAGGGAGCGCAAGTTTGGCCAAAAGACGGGCCAAGTTGCACCGCTTTGGTTGATCCGCTTGAACTTCCATTGACCGACAGTGCGGTTGATTTGGTGATTGCCAATCATTTATTTGAGTTTGCGCGCGAACCAGAAGAATTGATGCAGGAACTATGGCGAATCACAGCGCCTGGTGCGCGGTTGGTCATTGTTGTGCCCCGTCGTAGAGGACTTTGGGCGCAGCGAGATAATACCCCGTTTGGGCACGGCCACCCATTTTCACGCAATCAATTGCACCGCTTGTTACAAGACCATTCTTTCACTCCAGAAATTTGGCGTGAAGCCCTCTATTTGCCGCCGAGCAATTTCGGCCCGCTTTTAAAGTCCGCACGCATTTTTGAGGGCTTGGGGCGATTCGCAGGTCCGGCCTTTGCTGGGGCACTGGTTGTTCGGGCACGCAAGGAAATGTTTCCTGCGGTGCCACGAAAACGGCGCATCCGTCAGTTGGTGAAAATGCCAGAATTTGTGACCCAGCCGGCCTATCCAGCTCAATCAAACAAGAACTAGGCTTGGCAATTGGTCAAAAACCGTACGGATTCATGCTGGTTTGCTTTGCGCAAATGCTCTGCTGTCATTAAGGTGCGGCGCTGCGAATATAGTTCAACAAAAAACGAGCAGTAAAAGTGACAAACCGTCCTGAGGTTAATCCCTCCATATTGGAAATCGCTGCTTACGTACCTGGCAAATCTAAAGCTGCGCCGGGTATTGAGCCGATTAAATTAAGTGCAAATGAAAGCCCGCTGGGCGCCAGCCCGAAGGCGCAAGAAGCCTATCGATATCATGCACATAATTTGGCGATTTATCCGGACGGTGCTGCGACCCAATTGCGTGAAGCGATTGGCGAAGTGCATGGGCTTGATCCCCAAAAAATTGGTGTTGGATCCGGGTCAGATGAATTGTTGCACCTGATTGCGCAGCTTTACCTTCAGCCCGGTGATGAAGCGGTGATGAGCCAGTTTGGGTTTCTGGTCTATCCAATTGTGACACGTGGCGCAGGTGGCACGCCCATTTTTGCGGCGGAAACCGATTTGAAAACAGACGTAGATGCCATGTTGGGGGCGGTGACTGAAAAGACCAAGGTGGTTTATTTGGCGAACCCCAACAACCCAACGGGCAGCTATTTAACGGCTGACGAATTGGATCGGTTGCACGCGGGCTTGCCCAAAAATGTGCTGCTGGTAATTGATGCGGCCTATGCTGAATATGTGGATGCGGCGGACTATAAGTTGGGCATTGATTTGGTCGATGCGCATCAAAATGTGGTGGTTACCCGCACGTTCTCCAAGATCGGCTTGGCGAACTTACGCGTTGGCTGGCTTTATGGGCCGGATCATTTCATGGATGGGTTCAATCGTTTACGCGGCCCGTTCAATGTGAATGGGGCAGCCATGAAAGCTGCGGAAGCTGCGGTGCGCGATGTTGAGTTCACCGCGCAGTTGAAGGCGCACAATAAGCGTTTGCGCGATATGTTGGTGGCTGAATTGCAATCCAATTGGTATCGCACGCGTCCAAGCCAAGGTAATTTTGTGTTGACCGAATTCTCCGATGAACCCGGCCACACCGCAAAGGACGCTTTTGAAGCGTTATTGCAAGAGGGCTTGGTGGTGCGTGAAATGGCATCTTATGGATTGCCAAACGCGTTACGGATTTCCATCGGTCATGAAAAAGATATGAAAAAACTCATGCAGGTGCTGCAGAGTTTGAACTAAGAATTGAAAATTAAATGTTTGAAAAAATCGCATTAATTGGGATTGGGCTTATTGGCTCATCCATCGCGCGCGCTATTAGAGAACAAAAGCTCGCGCCCCATGTTGCCATTTCAACCCGCTCACAGGCAACGCTTGATAAGGCTGAAGAATTGGGGCTGGGCGACAGCTATTCTGTTGATCCAACCGTTGTGGTCCAGGATGCAGACTTAGTGATCATTTGTGCACCAGTTGGTGCTTATGAAGCGATTGGTAAAGCCATCGCCTCACATTTGAAGCCGGGTGCAATTGTGTCGGATGTGGGCTCAGTAAAAGAACATGTGGTTAAAGCGCTACAGCCGCATTTGCCGGATAATGTTCACTTTATTCCTGGTCACCCGATTTCGGGCACTGAGAATTCTGGTCCAGAAGCGGGCTTCGCTTCTTTGTTTGAAGGTAAATGGTGCATTTTGACCCCGGTTGAAGGCACTGACCAAACGGCCTTGGACAAATTGACCGCACTGTGGCGCGCATTTGGCAGCGACGTAGAAATCATGGACGCAAAGCACCATGATATGGTCTTGGCGATTACCAGCCACGTGCCCCACTTAATTGCTTACAACATTGTGGGCACTGCAGACCATTTGGAAAGCGTGACCAAATCTGAAGTGATCAAATTCTCGGCCGGTGGTTTCCGCGATTTTACGCGGATTGCAGCATCGGACCCTGAAATGTGGCGTGATGTTTTCCTCACCAACAAAGAAGCAGTGATGGAAATGCTTGGTCGGTTCTCTGAAGATTTATCGATGCTGCAACGTGCGGTGCGCTTTGGGGATGGGGAAATGCTTGAGGAGCTATTTACCCGCACCCGCAATATTCGCCGCTCGATCATTGATGCGGGGCAAGAAACGGATGCGCCAGATTTTGGCCGTCATGTGCCTACGCCCGAGGAAGCTGAAAAAGAGGCTTAGAACGCTGCGCAATACCTAAAATAGTGCTGGCACAAAAAAGAGGGGCGCGACGCCAATACTCACTGTGCCAGCGCTTGCTTGCCAGAGCGATTTATATTCACCATCTGCATTGGCCACACCAAAAATGGTTGGCGCTAACAATCCATATGCCTCTGGGTCAAACAGTTCGACAAGGCCTTTGGATTGGGTGGTCACTTTGCCATTGAGTTGGCCTTGGGCGTCCAGGTTGAGTGTGCCATTTGCGGTGAAGCGCATATCTTTGGCGGAAAAATCAAGGGCATGAACAACCAGTTCGCCGTTGGCCATTTGCCATTGGCGCAAGATGTCTGGATATTGCCAGCTGTTGATGCCCCGGTTTAAGTTGGTGGCCTCAAGTTCAATTGCCAGATTGGCGCTTTGCGTGGCCAAATCGATATGGTTGGCGTCGCTGATCCTAAAGAATGCTTGCAGGCCTGTGTCTGCATTTTGGGTGGCGATAAGGTGCGCTTCTATGGTCTTGGCATTGGCCAATTGAATGGGGGTGATTACCGTGTCCGACAATTTAAGGTCTTCGGCAATGGCCGAAATCCGTTCGATTTCCAAATTCCAATTTAGCCGGCCACTGATCTGCAGGCTCGAAAATTCAAGTTCGCGTTCACTGCCGTTAAAATCGTCTTTCCAAAATAGGGGGCCATCGGCAAAGGCAATAATGTGGGTGGGGCTATAGACCCGCACGGTTGCTTTGACGTTCTTGACGCTGATGTGCTGATCCCCATCGTCCACCGTGGCGTTGGCGCAGTACAGATCATAACGAAACGGGAACCCGGTAATCGAGCGATTGACGCATGAAATCTGAGGCTGTGCGCCCGCTGTTGCCAGCTGATCCAGCTCGTTGCCAAGGCGATTTACGCCATAAAACCACGCGGCCGTGTAGGCAAGGCAGACGAGTAAAACGGTGATGATCAGTACTTTGAATTTGGTCATAAAAACGGTCTAGCGTGGCTTTGGTTGCTTGTCACCCAAAATGGCATCTTGTGTTGTGAAATTCGGGTTGTTGCCGCTTGGCTTCTTGGGTCTTATAAGAACCTCAAGGTAGGTTCATTTCTGATGAAAATTATGGTCACATTATGAGTTATTGGGTGTTTGGCTACGGATCGCTGATTTGGCGCCCTGGCTTTGATTATGTGCAAGCGCAGCAAGGTTTGGTGCGCGGGTTGCATCGTCAATTGTGTGTTTATTCATTTACGCACCGCGGCACAGAAGAACACCCCGGTCTGGTGTTTGGGCTAGATCAAGGCGGCGCATGCCGGGGCATGGCGTTTGAAGTTGAACCTGGTATTTGGGATGAAACCCATGCCTATTTGCGTGAGCGTGAACAGGGCAATAATGTCTATAAGGAGAGTTGGCGCAAAATTGCTTTGGCCGATGGGCAAGTGGTTGAAGCACTGACATTCGTCGCTGACAGAACACACCGCCAATATGCGGGGCGTTTGCCGCGTGAAGAGCAATTGCGATTGGTGCGCCAAGGTGTTGGTCATTCGGGTGAAAACCCGGAGTATGTGATCAATACTTATGCGCACCTGGCCGAGATGAACATCAAAGATGATGGTCTGAAATGGCTACATGATGCTTTGATGAAGGGTGATCAGGCCGCTTTATCTTAAGCGGCGTGGCGCTCCGGGTTTCGGTGAGCTGCCTCCAAATCCCAAATCATGGTCAAAGGGGGCATTTCATCATCTGCCAGCTCAAGCACATAAGCCTCTTGTGCCACGTGCACCGCTTTCAAAAAGGCGCGCCGGCTTTGCTCATCATGGATTAGGTTATCACCTGTGCCCACCCACAAAGCATCTTCGCCGCTATCGCTATGTTGGGACAAAAGGCAGAGCTGGTTGCCCGCCATGTTCATATCGGTCAAACTGGTTCTTTTGAGGGCGTAGACACGACCCGTACGGCCCTGCCAATCCACGAGTTGGTTGGAATTGGGTAGGCTCATTAGCCGAATTGCTTCTGACATTTTACATTCCCCGATTCTTAGCTATTCTTTCTAAGAAGAACAAAAATAGAACAAATAGCACCATCTGTCAATGCGCCAATCGGCGCCTAACCACATATATGGGTTTGTAAGGGGTAGATGTCAATATATGGTGTATTTATCGACGATGGGCATCAATTCTGGCTTGCAGTGCTTTGTTGATCGGACGGGCAATTCCTTTATCGATATCTTCCATCAGCATTTTCGTGGTTTCAGGTTCAATGCGCTCTTGGATGGTTTCGTGAAATGTATCTAAATCCAAACCAGAAGGGATGGGCTTTAAATATTTGGCGCGAGCGGTGCCGGGCCACAGGATGAGCGAATTGCGCGGCCAATAAAGCCCAGACGTTAGGGCGACAGGCACAACGGGCACATCAAGTGCTTCATACATTTTGGCGAGGCCCCATTTGTACTTGGGCTCATCCAGTGGTGGACGGCGTGTGCCTTCGGGGTAGATCACCACCCGGCAGTCTCGCGCAATGGCTTCTTTGCCTTGGGTGATCATTTGGGGCAAAGCGGCGCCGCCATTTTTGCGGTCAATCCTAATGGTATGAAAGTTTTGCATGCACCAGCCAAAGAAAGGAATATCCAAGAGTTCCTTCTTGGAGATGAAGGTTGGCCGCCCTTTGGTCGCAGGCAAAAGCGCAAAAATGTCCCAGTCTGACATATGTTTGGAAGCAATGATAAAAGGGCCATCTGGCAGATTTTCTTGCCCAGTGATTTGGGTTTTGATGCCAACCACCCAGCGCAACAAAAACAGATTGCCCACATACCAGGCTTTGACCACCCACCAGCCGGTCATCTTAGGGCCAAACAGCGAATAGATGCCAAACGGAACGGCAAGCACTGCAGTATAGCCGATAAACAGCGCGTAAAAAATCATCGAGCGGATGGCTTGGATAATCATTAAGTGGGCCTTTGATTAGGGAGCGATTTGAGCCAAAAAGCGGTGCACAGTGACCCGAGACGTAATTGCGGTCAATATAGCAATAGTGACCACCACTAGAATTAGCCCAAACAGACCCAGCCACCCTAGGGTGAATTGGCCAAATAGCAATTCAACTTGTGTGGCGCTCTGGTTCGGCAAAATCGCGCTGGTGATGGTGCTTGCGACAAAAAAGAACACGATGGCCATTGCGCCACCCGCCGCACCACCCTGCATGCCGATGGCCAAAAACCGTTCTTGAAAGGCGCCAGCGATATAGGTGTCTGAGGCGCCTATGAAGTGCAAAACATCGACGATTTCTCGGTTGCTTGCCATGGCACCGGCTGTTGCAAAAACAATGGCAAGAACTGTGGCGGTAAGGATGAGAATAAGCGCAAGGGCGCCAGATAGGACGACCGTGCCTGCCATGGCGTTGAGTTGTTGTTGCCACAATTCGTGGGTGTCTAAGCTGGCCTCGGGGATCGCGTCTGTAATTTTTGCCTCTAAGGCCTCAAGGTCAAATTTTGACGGGTCAGCCAGCTGCACGACAACCAAACGGGGCACATCAAAAGCGCTAATGTCAAACTGTTCGCCAAGCCAGGGGCTAAGCAATTCTTCGCTGTCTTTGATCGTCAATTCAAATGCGCGCGCGACACCGGGTGATTGCTCAGAAAGGCTGATTGCTGTGCGGATATCGGACAACATTTGCTCGTCTTCCACCTGCTGCAATTGAATGGTGAGTTCGCGCCCCACTTCAGACGACCATGCAAGGGTTGAATTTTGCACCAAAAATACAGCGCCAAAGGTCACGCAACTCAAAAAGGTCATGATGGCAACAAGCAATGCCAAGGTGCGCCCGGCAATGGACTGAATTGGAACAATGGGAAACGGGGTTTTAGGCTTGGGCAAAAATTGACTAATTAGAGACATTGATGCCTCCATCTTTGAGTTGCAAACGCGGAAACTTGAACTTGTTGAGCAAATGCAATTCGTGGCTGGCCAATATAATGGTTGTGCCCATGCGATTGAGTTCGACAAAAAGATGCAGCAAGCGCTCAGATAACTCCGGGTCCACATTGCCGGTAGGCTCATCTGCCAACAAGAGATCCGGCTTTGCGATTACGGCGCGGGCGATGGCGGCGCGTTGTTTTTCTCCGCCAGACAAAAGCTCAGGGCGCACATGCATTTGATGGCCTAAACCAACCCAGTCGAGCAATTCTTCAACGTTGGATTTATAAGAGCTTTCTGGCTCACCGCGAACCACCAAGGGCAAGGCCACATTTTGAAATGTGGTCAAATGGTCGAGCAGACGAAATTCTTGGAACACAATGCCAATATGCTGTCGCATTTGCATCAGCTCGGCCTTGCTCAAATTTGTGGTGCTATTGCCAAACATTTCCATCTCACCTGCGGTGGGGCGCATGGAGAGCAACAATAGGCGCAAAAGCGAGGTTTTGCCTGAACCTGAAGGGCCGGTGAGAAAATGAAATGACCCCGGATCAATGTTGAAATTGAGGTTCTTTAAGATCTCTGGCCCGGCCCCATAATGAAGCCCGACATTTTTAAACTTAATCAAGACCTGCTCCCGAATCACTATTTGGAAACCATATTATCAGCGATGCACAATTTGGCGCTTATTCGTTGTCCGTTTTTTCGGAGTGTTAACATAATCAGCGTTACATTTGGGGCGGAAGTTATGCATCGGTTCGCACTAAATGATAATTGTATGTCCAAATTGCAGCACGCGATATGAAGTTGCCGCGCAAGCGATCGGCGATCATGGCCGATCTGTGCAATGCGCCAACTGTCAGCGCTCTTGGCATGCGCAAGCCCTTGTAGAGGACGACTTTGGTGCCCTTTTGGGTGATGCTCTGAATGAGCCACCAAAAGCGAAAAAACCCAAGGCCAAAAAAACAACGCCCGCCGATGAAGACGAAATGGATGTGGCGTTTTCCGCTGAAGAAGACAATGCAGCATTAGACGAGGGCGATGATTCGAATCGCATAGGCGATTTTGAATTGCCCGACGATGACGACCCATTTGGCAATGATGATGATGGCTCCATGAGCGCACGCACGGCCGTGGGGAGCGCCATTGATGCGGCGCAAGACGTGATGAATGCGATCAATGAGGACAATGAAGTTGAGTTGTCCTCATATGCGGCGCGGCGGCGCCAACAGATTGAGCGGATGAAGCGCTCGCGGCGAATTGCAAAGCGGCGACGGGAAATTGCCCGCGCTTTGCCTATGGCCAAATTGCGTCGTAACATTAGTTTTGGGGCACTTGGCGTCTCCTTGTTGTTCATTGCTGTGCTGTTTGGATTTAGCACCCGCATTGTTCAATTCTACCCCGATATGGCGGGCTTTTATCGATTGTTTGGCCAGTCGATTAACGTGGTGGGGCTTGAATTTGCGGATGTGAAAACAGATCGCGTTTGGAGCGACGGGCACGAAGTGCTGACGGTGCGCGCAAAAATTGAAAATGTAACCGAGCGCATGATCTATTTGCCGCCAATTCGTGTGGCGCTGCTCGATGAGCATTCGAGCGTGATTTATGAGTGGAACACCACCCCGGGATTGGCCGTGCTTGAGGCAGGTGGGTTGTTTGATTTTAAAGCAGAACTGTCGTCACCACCAAACGATGTGCGGCGGGTAAAACTAAAATTCTTGGATTGGCAAAATGACACGTCAAAACCGTCTATGCCCAACCAAGTCAGTGCAGGAGAGTAGCGCAATGGCAAAGATTTTATTGGCAGAGGACGACTCCAGCGTTCGTGGTTTTGTGAGCCGCGCTTTGGAAATGGACGGCCATGATGTCACGGTGACCGAGGATGGTGGCTTGGCTGCAGAAGCGGTGCTTGAGCATGAAGGCAATTTCGATTTGCTGCTTTCAGACATCAAAATGCCGGTGATGGACGGGATTGCGTTGTCCCTCAGCGTTGCGGCACAATATCCAGACATTACGATCCTCTTGATGACCGGTTTTGCCGATCAGCGCGAACGGGCACATGGGCTTGATGCTTTGGTGCATGATGTGGTGCCAAAACCGTTTACCCTCGCCGATATTCGCGCCAAAGTGGCCGAAGCGCTCGCAGGTGGTGAAGTGGTGAAAGAAACGTTGGCGAAGAAGTTCGGGGTTTAATGCAAGAGATGGTCGCAACAAAACCAGTTGTTCGGCCAGCCCTAATCAGCGATTTTGAGAAAATCTTGGCATTGATCGAAGTTTTCCCCCATCAAGATCATAGGCAAGACAAAGACAAGCTTCATTCAGTTTTCGCTGAAATCTTAGCCGATAAACGTCTGAATATGTTGGTGGCCGAGTGTGAGGGCCAGTTGGTTTCCACATGTACACTCGCTATAATCCCAAACCTGACGCGACGCGGGCGCCAGTATGGTCTCATTGAGGTTGTTGCTACATTGGCGCCGTTTCGAAGACGTGGCTTTGGCTCCGCAGTTTTGAATGCGGCTCTTGAAACCGCGTGGCGGCAAAATTGCTATAAAGTTATGCTTCAATCTGGAAAGCTAAATCTTCAGGCGCACGAGTTCTATGAAGCGATCGGTTTTGTCGATTCAAAGCTCGGATTCTCTGCAGAACCACCTGTTTCGGACTTATAACCGGAGCAGGGGCAGATGCCCCGCTTCCCTATTCAAGCCACTCCGGTATGCTGTCTAAATTAATCAGCGCGTCCAAGTTTTGGCGCTCGCGGATCACATGGTAGCGGTCACCGTCAACAAGCACTTCGGCGCATAGGGGGCGCGTGTTGTAGGTGCCGGACATGACCGCGCCATAAGCGCCGGCGCTCATGATGGCGATATAGTCGCCCTCTTTGACTTCTGGCAACCGGCGGTTGCGGGCAAGATAGTCGCCTGTTTCGCAAACGGGGCCAACGATATCGCCACGCTTTTCTTGCAACTGATGGTCTTCAATCAGCGGCATAGTTTCGTGATAGGCT
>NZ_CAKZPW010000059.1:0-3614 GCF_937139385.1 uncultured Maritalea sp.
GCGAACCGGGGCGCATGGATTTAAAACGAAGTACGGTGGGCAAAGTATCTTCGCCATCAACTTGCATATTGATTACGATGACATCGGGCAATTTACGATCGAGCTTTGCCAAAAAATGGGTGATGGATTGAGACGTATCTGTTTGAAACCCTTCAAGGCGAAACAAGACTCCGAGCGCCTCGCAGGTGCCGTGATCAGCGTCGATAACGTGTATAAGTCGGTCTTTGTTGAATGCGTTGTGATAGTAAATATCAGCAGTCATTTGTGCCCCCCAATCTTGTTTGACGGACTATGAAAAAATCTTGCTGGAGTGCGGTAACCTTTGGCATGGCGTTGCTCACAATTATTGCTCAAAAAATCTCCCTTTCCGCTAAAATACGATGCGGAAAGCACCTAGTTAGTATGATCCCTATGTGCAGTTCTGGTAATTAGGCTAAATGCGCCCGTATTAACACCTACTATTATTCGTAAAACCACTTACATAGGCAATCATACCTACTATAGGTATATATTCCTTTAGCAAAACACAACTAAAAATTGTATATTTCGCAAAATCGCTCTAATTATGTGAAAAATTTGATGATTTTGCACGTTTCGTGTCAAATTGCACGTGCAACAAAAGGACAATATTCTTGCAACTCGTCCGGCCAAGGTCAAAAATCCACCTCTGATTCGTATCGGTTGATTGCGCTTGCCTTATTGAAAATGCTAGCGAAGGATAAACTGCGCTTTGCGACTTTTGCTCAATTGCGAAAAGGAGAACGTTTTTGAGTTCAAATGACGACGGCCCCGCGTTTCGCATTGTTGTGGACCATTTGGGTCAGGGCATTGCCATGTTTGATGCGTCCCATGCATTGGTGCTTTCAAACCAGCTGTTTAAAGACCTGCTTGGCTTGCCCGAACAATTGGTTGAAGCGGGCACAAAGCTCTCACACATCATTGATTTTTTGACGGCACGCGGCGATTTTGGCAAAGGCGATCTTAAAGAGCTTGCCCAAGTGCGCATGGCGCAAATCCAAGACAAACACGTTGGGCTAACCGAACGTCCAGGACATCAGGGTCAACATCTGGAGGTGCGCACAGACCATTTGCCTGATGGCGGTTTGGTGATCAGTTACGCCGATATTTCCAGCCGCATCGAAGCCGAACACGAGCTTGCCAGAGTGAACCAAAACCTTGAAGCACGCGTGCAAGACCGCACTCAAGCGTTGACCCTATTGAACTCGGAATTGGAGCGCGCGCGCGCCAAGGCCGATGCGGCCAATTTGGGCAAAACCCGTTTCCTGGCGGCCGCAAGCCACGATTTATTGCAACCCCTTAATGCTGCGCGGCTTTATACATCCACAATGATCGAACGTGCGCATGGCACTGACCTTGCTCGGCTGGCCCAAAACATCGATGCATCTTTGGGCGCTGTGGAAGATATTATGTCTGCATTGCTGGATATTTCACGCATCGACAGCGGCGCGCTGAAGCCTGCAAACTCTGTGTTTTCCATCCGCGAATTATTGCGCAAAGTGCGTGTGGAATTCGAGCCTGCCGCCGCTGAGAAAAACATCAAATTGCGACTTGTGGGTGCAGATAGTGTGGTGCGTACGGACCGACGTTTGGTGGCGCGGGTGGTGCAAAACTTGGTCTCCAACGCCATCAAATATACGCCTGAAGGCGGGTCGGTGCTCGTTGGCTGCCGAAAACGTGGTGGCAAGGTGCGGCTTGACATTATTGACAATGGCATTGGCATCGACAAAGGCCAGCAATCGCTTATTTTTGGTGAATTCTCACGCCTTGAACCGGGTGCCCGCATTGCTTCAGGATTGGGACTTGGATTGTCGATTGTGCAGCGGATCTGTTCAACGTTAAACCTGCAGCTTGAAGTTGAGAGCCAAGTTGGCAAGGGCTCTCGGTTTTCCATATATGTCCCCGAAGCGCAAAAAGGCGAAGCGCCGATTGCTGAACCCGAACCGGCGCACGTGGCTGTTAATGCAAGTCAATTCTTGGGCAAGCAAATCCTATGTGTCGACAATGAAGACGATATATTGGACGCCATGCAGTCGCTTCTTTCGGGTTGGGGATGCGATGTGCGCATTGCGAAATCGCTCAAGGCGATTTCGCAATCTTCAACTCTTGAGGGGTGGATTCCTGAATTGGTGTTGATGGACTATCATCTGGATCAAACATCAGGGTTGGACGCGATTGAGTGGCTGCGGCAAAATGTGGGTGGGCACTTGCCCGCCGTATTGATTACCGCGGACCGCACCCCCCAAGTACGTGACTTAGCTGCAGCAAGAAATATTACGGTTTTGCCAAAGCCTGTAAAGCCAGCCGCATTGCGTGCGCTAATTGGGCGATTGACGTAATTCAGCGCAAAACCTCGCGGCTATCATTAGGAGCCTCTTCGCGTACATTTTTGCCATAGTCCCTGATCACACAAGCAATGCGCAAACGGTAGTTGGCAAATAGTTTGTTGCGTCCTGCTTTTTGCGCGGCACGGTGGCTGGGCAGATTGCGCCAGGCTTTGACCGCCTCTTCGTTTTCAAAGAACGACAGAGAAAGCACTTTGTTTTCATTCGTCAGGCTTTGAAAGCGTTCAACGGAGATGAACCCATCCACCTGCTCCAATTCCGATTTGAGTTGTGCGGCAATGTCTAGGTAGGCCGATTTGTGTTCTGGGTGAGGCGTGACTTCAAAGATCACCGCAATCATGGCTTTGCTGCCCCATGCGGTGCGGAAGCGAGCGTGAGGAATGTGCGCTCTTCCTTGAGGATGAACTTTTCTTTTTGCGCGAACTGGTAGTTTTCTTGCCCCAATGGAT
Source organism: uncultured Maritalea sp. (assembly GCF_937139385.1). Lineage (NCBI taxonomy): Bacteria > Pseudomonadati > Pseudomonadota > Alphaproteobacteria > Hyphomicrobiales > Devosiaceae > Maritalea > uncultured Maritalea sp. The sequence goes on from NZ_CAKZPW010000059.1 coordinate 2,813, forward strand.
CGGCAGAAAGTCGAGCGCGATATTGCTCATATGCGGCCAAACTCTCAATCGAATAAACGCCATAGGCCAAAGTTGACGAGCCTTCGTGCGGCGCGAAATAGCCGATTAAGTCCGCACCACAACGCGGAATTGCCTCGCCCCAATTGCGCGCATATTGTTCAAACAGCGCTTTCTTGGTAGGGTCGATCTGGTATTGGATGAAACATGTGATCATATCGATTTCTCCTGTTGGTTGGAAACAGCTTTGCCATATTGATCACCATCTATGCTTCGGCTATGGTCGAACTATGAAAGACGGACCAGACATATCTCGCATCGGCCAATTGATTGGCGATCCGGCACGCGCCAATATTCTGTCAGCCTTGATGAGCGGCAAGGCTTTGACCGCGACTGAATTAGCGCAAGAAGCTGGCGTGACGCTGCAAACAACAAGCGGCCATTTGGCTAAATTGGCCGACGGCGGGCTCATTCGGATGCGCAAGCAGGGCCGGCATCGCTATTATGCGCTAACAGACGATGAAGTGGCTGGGGTTTTGGAAAACCTGATGCATTTGGCTGCCATGAAGGGGCATTTGCGCACCCGCACTGGCCCGCGCGATCCAGCCCTTCGCCATGCGCGGATCTGCTATGATCACTTGGCGGGCGACAAAGGCATTGCGCTTTATGATGCGCTTATCCAGCAAGGTCATTTGCAAGAGACCGGCGACGAGCTTTCGCTAACGCGCTCTGGTGAGAGTTTTGTAGAAGAATTTGGCATTTCGCTTGAAGAAATTCAATCAAATCGCCGCCCACTTTGTCGCCA
>NZ_CAKZPW010000060.1:0-1961 GCF_937139385.1 uncultured Maritalea sp.
CCCGCAAGTAAACCTTCATTCACGCTCAATATCGATTGGTCCAAGCTCGCCACCCACATCGTTTTGTTGGCATTGGTGATCATTTGGACCTTGCCCACCGTTGGGCTGCTTGTGTCTTCCGTTCGGGATAAAGATCAACTAACCGTTTCTGGATGGTGGTCAGCCCTTACAACCACACAACGCACAGGTGGCGGACGCACATTGGCGGCCGACGCGCAGGTGCTGGAAAACGGTGTGTATGTAATTTCCGGCAATCTTTTATCTGAAGACGAGCAGGGGCGAACCCTTTCTGCCTATGGTCTGACCAACAACACATTTGGTGACAATCCAGTTGGCACAAGTGTGGCGCCCAAAGAAGGCGGGGAACTGACGGTGAATGCGGATGGTTCATACACCTGGGTGTCAGAGACTGAGTTCGACTTTAAGCGCGGACAGCGTGTGCTCTACACAGCGCAAATACCACCGCGATTCACATTAGACAACTACCGTGAAGTGCTGACATCTGAAGGTATTGACCGCTCGTTCATCAACTCTTTCACCGTCACTATTCCCGCAACCATCATTCCTATTCTAATTGCGGCATTTGCGGCCTACGCATTGGCATGGATGCAATTTCCAGGGCGTGGGTATTTGGTGGCCATTGTGGTTGGACTTTTGGTGGTGCCCCTGCAAATGTCGCTCATTCCGATCTTGCAGCTCTATAACGGTGTTGCGCCAATGCTGGGGGTCGAGGCTAAATCCTATCTCGGTATTTGGCTGGCCCACACCGGGTTCGGTCTGCCGTTGGCGATCTATTTGCTGCGCAACTATATGGCCGGCTTGCCAAAGGAAATCATGGAATCCGCCCGCATGGATGGCGCATCTCATTTTAAGATCTTCACCACAATGGTCTTGCCGCTTTCCTTCCCCGCGCTGGCAAGTTTTGCCATCTTCCAATTCTTGTGGGTGTGGAATGATTTGCTGGTCGCCACGGTGTTCTTAGGTGTTGGCGACAATGAGTTGGTGCTTACCGGTCGCCTGCGGGAGCTAATTGGTTCACGCGGTGACAATTGGGAAATCCTTACGTCAGGCGCGTTCATTTCCATCATTGTGCCGCTGATCGTTTTCTTCTCACTTCAACGTTATTTCGTGCGTGGACTGCTGGCCGGTTCGGTGAAATAACATAGTTCAAATGAAGTTAGGGAAAGGCCCGGGTGCAACCCGGGCCTTTTTTCTTTGCTCGCTCAACTCAGTTTGCCCAAGTTGTATATCCAAGTTTCATGGTGGTCCCAGAATATCCATTCAAACGGAATTGAGAGATACGACCTTGGCTGGTCTTGACGCAGACATAAGAGCCTACAGGCAGGGTCCAAATAGAGACCTGTGCAGAAGAGTAGCTCGCAACTTTACAGCCTGAATATCCGCGATTTGATTTGTTGCCTACAGCCAGTTTTGCGCCGTTGATGGGCTTGATGTATTTTTGCACTGCCGTCACAGCCCGGTACCAAATATCAGCTCCACCGCCGCCAATCGCACCATTGTCCAAATTCGCGGTATAAGTTTGCTGCAGGTTGATCGGACCGGTCGAATGGGTGACAGGGGTCACCGGTGGCAACGGAATGACGCCGGTGAAGATGCGAACAGATGACGCTTTGTTGCGAATTGTAATGGGCAAAACAGATTTTGATGTCGTGTATGTTTTGCAGGTGCCCGTCAAGTTTGCATTGCGGCAGAGTTTGGCCTTGGCGCTACCGTATAGTTTTACAGACGCAATATTGTCGTTAAACGTTGCATCCAATGTGTTCAGCGTTGCTGGCCCATGGCAGAATTCGGACCCCGTGTAGTTTGTGCCAGTGTAAAAACAAGCAACGTTGCCAGCCGGAGGCGTTGGTGTAGGCGCAGGTGTGGGCGTTGGCGCTGGCGTGTCCCCGCAAGAGATCGAAAGGCTTGGACCGCTTGGTGTTATGGTGAAACTAAACCCG
>NZ_CAKZPW010000061.1:0-5368 GCF_937139385.1 uncultured Maritalea sp.
GATACAAAGGTGTTGATTATCGACGATTTGGTGGACACTGGGAAAACGGGTCGCGCTGTGCAGGCTATGTTGCCAAACGCGCATTTTGCAACGGTTTATGCCAAGCCATTGGCGCGCGATTTGGTGAACAGTTTTGTGACCGAGGTGTCTCAAGACACATGGATTTATTTCCCATGGGATATGGACGTTTCTTATGCTCCCCCAATCCGTGATGGCGTTGGCGACTGACACAAAACTAAAAGCGCAATCGGTGTTTGGCTGATATCGCAAGTTTAGGATAATTTGAAGCTTTGAGCCAAGTCGTTGGCTCAGGGCCTCGGCCTGCAAGCTGTGCAAACGGGCTTTTTTTCCCGAATTAAATCGTGCACGTAACCGGTCTCCACAACTGGCCATTTTTGTTGCGACGCAATGCTTGATTTAGCTCAATCTCAATTTCTGCGAAGTAAAATACTCTGCTGCATGCCGCTTGAGTTTCGATGACCTCAGAAACGGCGATCGCCTTATGGCGTATTCTGGCCATTTGCTGTTTAAGGAAGGCGGTTTGCAGATGAACACAAGGAACCGACAACTCGAATTCTTAAGGGAAAACAGTAGTCCCACCATTCAACATTTGCTTGCGCGCCTGAATGAGGATGTAGCCGCGCCCGAATTTCAGAAAAACTATCAGGCCTTACGAAGCTTGCCTGAGCTCGCTTATTGGAAGGCCAACATACCAGTAAATATTTCCAATGAGACAATCCTTGGCAGCAGTGACGGATGCTTTGAGAATGCGTTTGGCAAGCTGCTGCAATTTGGTTTGAATTTAGATGACATTCTTACAACGGAACAGATGCAAAACTGCATTGGTTTCCTCGAAACGACCCAAAACGACGATATCTATACTTCACTGGCGCGCTACGTTGTGGCTGGGTATTTGCTCGGGGCTGGTAGCACTTCAAAGGTCGTTAGTAAAACGGTCACAGACAGAATTGATGCCCTTTATGGTTTCGTAAGCAGTTCACCATTCAAGCACGACATATATGTGGATTCTATCGGAACGAAACTGCCTAAATCCTATCAATCCAAGAAGCTGGTCAACCCGACTTTGTATGAAAATGGCGAGCTCGTTTTGCCCTTCATTCACGATATTTTCGTTTTTGGTAACATCCAACGACACATTCCAAATGACTATCAAAACAAGATTGCGGCAATCGTTGATTACGTCTGCGACCCAAAGTATCAATCCTTCGATTATGGCTATGGTGTTGTAAGATCCAGTGGCAACAAGTTACATGCTATGGGCTGGAGTGCGCACATGCCGCTATTCAACGAAGCGCTTTCGAGTGAGTATTTCAAAAAGGGCTTGATTTTCAGAATGGGGCTCTTCTCGCGCTTTGAAAATGCGGCGGTAAAGATTTGGCTCAATAGCACTATGAAAAAGCTGGCAAACTTTAGAATTGACGAAGTTCGATATTGTTTTGCCGGAGCATTATTGCCAGAGACTACAAATTCCTACTTTTTGAATGGCCGTCACACGTCGTTGAACGAGAATAGAAGGCAAAAAAACGGTAGAATCATAGAGTCTACGTTTTATGCCTATCTCTGCGATGTAGATTATTGACGTCTATCTCTCTCGCGGAGAGCGAGAAAACATGCTGGTTTGTTATTTGCCAGCAGATGCATTTCAATGAGCAATTTATGTGATTGGTGCGGACGACGGGACTTGAACCCGTAAGCCGATTAAGGCGAGGGATTTTAAGTCCCTTGTGTATACCAATTTCACCACGTCCGCGAAACCAGAGTTGAATAAGTTCAGGCGTCGGTTTGTCATAAATTCGACGCTTTTTCAATGGGTAACTTGCCATGAATTGGCTATTGAGCTGGCAAATACTTGCGGAGGTGCAATTTCGCCGCCAATTCAGATTTGCATTGGTGTGAAAATGACTATATTCGGTAACCTTTGTGTTTAAAACTGGAGTTATTTCATGGCGGGCGTTGATCAGCGGATTGTGCCAATTATTCTTGCCGGCGGCAAAGGCACTCGACTTTGGCCTATTTCCCGCTCGGCGCGGCCAAAACAGTTCCTAAGCCTTGCTGGTGATAATTCCCTTTTTCAACAAACGCTTACGCGTGTTTCTGATAGCGAGAAATTTGCTGCTCCAATTGTCATTACAAACAATGAGTATAGGTTCTTGGTGGCTGAACAAGCGCAAGAAGCTGGCATTGAGCTGGGTGGTATTTTGCTTGAGCCTGTTGCACGTAATACGACGGCTGCGGTTTTGGCTGCGGCGAAATACATGCAAAGCTTGGGTGGCGACGACACACTGATGTTCGTTTTGGCCTCTGATCATCGTATTGTTGAAGATGCGAACTATGTTACTGCGGTTGATGCGGCTGCTAAGTGCGCGCTCAATGGCAATTTGGTGACTTTCGGGATCAAGCCAACCGAGCCTGCAATTGGGTATGGATATATTGAACAGGGTGACGCAATTGAATGCGGCGGCCACAAGGTTGTGAAATTCGTTGAAAAGCCAGCACTCGCCTTGGCAGAGCAACTTGTTGCCGGTGGCAAACACCTTTGGAATTCTGGCATGTTCTTGTTTGATCGGGATGTGATCATTTCTGAGTGTGAAAAGCTTGCACCCGACGTTGCTTCTGCGGTTGCCGGTGCCGTTGACAATGCTGATAAGGATTTGGACTTTGTCCGGTTGAATGAAGATGCTTTTGCTCAGTCGCCGGACATTTCGATCGACTACGCGATTTTCGAGAAGACTGACAAAGCAGCCGTCGTTCCTTCTCCGTTTGAATGGTCGGACCTTGGAAGTTGGGATGCCGTTTGGAAAGTTGGCGCGCAGGACAACGAGGGCAATGTTTCCGTTGGCGACGTCATGCTATCTGAAACCAAAAACTCACTCGTTTATTCAGAAACAGGGCAGGTCACCGTTTCTGGGTTGGACGATGTGGCTGTTATCGTCAGTGAAGACGCCATTTTTGTTGGTGCGCTCAGTGAAGCGCAAAAAGTTGGTGAGTTGGTTAAAAAGCTGCGCAGTGACAAACGAACTGCGCCGCTAACAGAAACGCACCGAACTTGTTATCGCCCTTGGGGCGGATACTCGTCCTTGGTCGTGGGGAACCGCTTCCAGGTGAAGCGATTGTTTGTGAAGCCAGGTAAAAAACTTTCGTTGCAAAAGCACCATCACCGGTCCGAGCACTGGGTTGTTGTGAGCGGCACCGCTGAAGTCACAATAGATGACAGCGTAAAAACGCTTAGCGAAAACCAATCTGTCTATATTCCACTTGGAGCAGTGCATCGGTTGGAGAACAAAGGCAAGATTTTGCTTGAGTTGATCGAAGTGCAAACGGGTTCCTATTTGGGCGAAGATGATATTGTGCGGCTTGAGGATGAATTTGGTCGCGCCTAGCAGTCGTTGAATTTGCTACAGTTTTTGCACCGCAGGCTTGATAAGCCTGCGGGTTTCTTTTCAGATCTTAAATTGGATAAAATATACTAAATAGAACGGATCGCGCCAAAACAATCTTGATTTGTGTGTGAGAGTGATGTCGAGTGTTTCAAGAAACAGGGGACTTGCATGAATATTCCGTTCATATCCATTGAAGATGTCGAACACCAACTCACATGGTCAGAAGTCGCTGACGCTCTTGCTGAAGGTCATCGCCTGAATAAGGCAAGGCTTGGTGATTTGGCGTTGGAGCGAGGCGTTCAATCTATGCTCAATCGCGCAGCTTGGGTTGACGGGCTTGGGTTGGCGCTTAAATCAGTAACGATCTACCCACAGAATGCACAAAGTATTCCCCCATTGCCAACAATCCAATCTGTCGTCGTTCTATTTGACGATGAAACCGGTGCGATAAAGGCGTTGATTGATGGTCAATTGGTGACCAAATGGAAAACTGCAGGCGACAGTGTGTTGGGTGCGCGCCTGTTGGCGCGACCAGAGGCGAAGAACTTGCTCGTAGTTGGTTCAGGGACCGTTGCTAGTTCGCTGATTGATGCCTATCGAGAAGTGTTCCCAGAGCTTGAGCGGATTTCAGTCTGGAGCCGAAACCCGGAAAACGCAAGCGCATTGGCACAAAGTCAAAGCTGCATTGCAGCGCCAGATTTGGCCTCGGCCGTGGGGGAGGCAGATATCATCACTTCAGCCACAATGGCGCGAAGCCCTGTGATAATGGGGAAGTGGGTGAAATCAGGCACGCATATCGATCTGATTGGTGCCTTTAGAAATGACATGCGCGAAGCTGACGATGAGCTGTTGAAAAAGGGGAGGTTGTTTGTCGATTCTCGCGAAACGACCATTCACGATATAGGCGAATTAAGCATTCCTATCGCTCAAGGCGTTATTAGTGAAAATGATGTGATCGCTGATTACTATGACCTAGCCCAAGGTGACCTTTTTGCGCGGAAAAGCCATGCAGAGGTTACCATTTTCAAGAACGGAGGCGGCGCTCATTTAGACTTAATGGTGGCAAAGCTGATCTACGACAAGTGGGCTGCTGTGCGCACCCTTTAGTCGTTCTGGGGGCTAGGCTTTTCTTTTTTTGCCAAAAGGCCTGATCTCCAAGTTGCTTGGAAGAATATTGCTGCACCGACAACAATTGCGATACCTGCTGCAAAAAAGGCTACGCCAGGGAAATAGGCGGGGGCTTTGGGCGAAATCGTGAAGAACGCAAACAATTGTGTGGCTGCAAGTGGCCCAAGAATTGCCGTGATGGAGTTTACAGCATTCACGCCGCCTTGCAGTTCTCCCTGTGCATTATCGTCTACACGACTGGACATAAGGCCGTTGAGGCCGGGACCAACAAAGCCACCCATGGCGCCGGGCAACAAGAAAATGTAAAGGCCAACGGCAGTGTCGATGAAGGCCATGCCGAAAAAGCCAATGGTTGCGAAGACAAGTCCCATGACAACCGTCCAAATGTCCCCGAAAATTTTGATTGCTGGGCGGATCAATGCACCTTGGACCACCGCAAACATGATCCCGAATACTGACAGTGAAATGCCGATTTGTGCAGGGGTCCATTGGAAGCGTTCTATCGTGAAGAAGCTCCAAATGCTGGGGTAGGCTTGTCCTGCCAGAGAGAAGAAAAACAATACGCCCAAGAACGACAAAACGAATGGAAACTTTTTGAGCGACTGTATAGTGCCAATGGGGTTTGCGCGTTTGACATCAAACCGACGCCTTTTGCGCATGCCTAGGCTTTCGGGCAACACAAAGTAGCCATACACCAGATTTGCGAAAGCAACTGCAGCCGCTACAAAAAACGGCACCCGCGTGCCAAATTCACCAAGCTGCCCGCCAATTGCTGGACCAATTATGAAGCCGGCGCCAACTGCTGCGCCAATCAAACCAAAGTTTTGCGCCCTTTTTTC
>NZ_CAKZPW010000062.1:0-8049 GCF_937139385.1 uncultured Maritalea sp.
CAGAACAAGTACCTTGAACAAGCAGACTGTGTGCTGGCCATGTATCACGATCAAGCGCTGATCCCTGTTAAAGCCATCGGCTTTGATTCTGGCGTCAACATTACGCTAGGGTTGCCCCTTGTGCGCACCTCACCAGATCACGGCACGGCCCTAAGCCTTGCAGGAACGGGCCAAGCCTCAACCAACAGTATGTATGAAGCCATTGTGCTTGCGCACCAAATGACGTCACGGGAAGTAGAATGAGCCAAATTGATAGCCTGCCGCCCTTGCGTGATGTCATCAATCGACATGAATTGCGCGCCAAAAAAGAGCTTGGACAAAATTTTCTACTCGATCTCAATCTAACCGCTCGTATTGCGCGGATTGCGACGCCGCTCGATCAGTCTACGATTATCGAAGTTGGACCGGGCCCTGGCGGCCTGACGCGTGGGTTGCTGGCCGAAGGGGCAAAAAAGGTCATCGCCATCGAGCGCGACGAGCGCGCCCTGCCCGCTTTGCAAGAAATTGCCGACGCCTATCCGGGACGGCTAGATGTGATTTCTGGCGATGCGATGGAAATCGACTATCGAGCGCTGGCGGATGGACCCACAAAGCTCGTGGCCAACCTCCCATACAACATTGCGACCCCCCTGTTAACGGGTTGGCTGCACGCGCAGTTCGAACAACCGCTTTTTGAAAGCCTCACGTTGATGTTTCAAAAAGAGGTGGCCGACCGGATCTGCGCTCAACCGGGCTCAAAAGCCTATGGTCGCCTTTCAATTCTTTGTGGATGGATGACGGATGCGCATATTGCGCTCAACGTTGGCCCCGCAGCTTTTACGCCGCCCCCCAAAGTGAGTTCAGCCATTGCGCATTTGGTGCCCCGAGTTTTAGCAGGCGCGCCACATATAAAAAGCATTGAAGCGGTTACCCGCGCTGCATTTGGTCAGCGCCGGAAAATGCTGCGCCAAAGCTTAAAGGCACTAGGCGTTGAATTGCCCCCTCTTTATGAAGCGGCAGACATCAAAGGCACGGAGCGCGCAGAAGAACTGAGCGTTGATCAATTCGTGGCATTGGCCAGGGCTTATGAAGCGCTAAGAGCTTCCAACTAGCTTGCAATAGATCCCACTGCGGCAACGAAAATGTTGCGCATGAAACAGGTTTGTTCATCAAAATTCTGGTGTGGTTGGGTGTGTTTTTTGGCGTCGGGCTTAAAAAAACTAGGCCCTAAAACGCAAAACACCCGCTCGAACCACGAGCGGGTGGGCATAGCAAAATTTATGCCTGAACCAAGTATGTGAGCGCTTACATCAAGCCCCTTATGGATAGATCCGGCGGAAGCAGAAAATTGCTCCCTCCCATCACCACCCGCTTAACGTGTAGCCCGCTCAATGTAGCAGAACGATCCGGTTTTGTACACACTCAAAACCTGCAATTTGTAAACCTAGTCAATCTTTAGTAGGTCGGTGCTTGCTATTTTAGAAAAGATTCAAGCTCGTCCTGTAAGTCACTGACAAATTGAGGTAAATTGACTTGCCGACGACGTGCAATACGCGCGGCATTGATGATTTCCGTGACCAGCGCGCAGCTCTTTTCGAGATCATTGTTAACGATCACATAGTCATATTTGTTCCATTCGCGCAGTTCTTGTCGTGCTGTTTTTAACCGCCTGTTAATCACGTCTTCGTTGTCATCTGCCCGCCGTTCGAGCCGATGCTTGAGTTCTTTGATGGATGGAGGCAACACAAAAATGCCCACAATATCTTCTTGGCAAGTCTCATAAAGTTGCAGCGCGCCTTGGTAATCTATGTCGAACAGGACGTCTTTTCCGGCATCCAACAATTCATCAATTTGAGCCTTGGGCGTTGCATAAAAATTGCCGTGCACTTCTGCCCATTCCAGCAACATGCCCGCGTCGCGCATTTGGTTGAATTCTTCAACGGTTTTGAAATGATAATCCACCCCGTCAACCTCGTTTGCACGCTTGGGTCGGGTGGTCACCGAAACGGAAAGCTGGATGTTTGCATCTTGTCGCAAAATCGCGCGTGAAATAGACGTTTTTCCTGCACCTGAGGGTGAAGAAAGGATGAGCATAATGCCGCGGCGTTGAAACATAGATCAAATCCAACCAGTAAAAAGGAAGCGAACAAGGGGCACACTTGCGAAAATGTACTAGGAGTGAACATGCCGATAGTGGCAAATAATTCAACCCCTATTGGCCATTTCACACCAAAGTTCTGTGCACGGCGCTTTGTTTTTACTCGATATTTTGAATCTGCTCGCGCAGTTGGTCAATGGCGGCCTTTAGATCCAAACCGATGGACGTCAGTTCTACATTATTGCTCTTTGAGCAAAGTGTATTCGCTTCCCGGTTGAACTCCTGGGCTAAAAAATCGAGTTTTCGCCCGACCGGCCCGCCCTGTTTGATGAGCTTGCGGGCGGCTTGAACGTGAGCGGTTAGACGATCAAGCTCTTCGCGAATATCTGCTTTCGTGGCCAACACAAGCGCTTCTTGGTGCAACCGTTCTTCGGACAAACTTGCATCTACGGTGGCGAGAAGTTCAACCTGATCTTTTAAGCGCAACAAAATGGCTTCTCTGCTGCGCGAGGGATTTTCTTCTGCGGCGGCTGTGAGCTGCTCAATTTCGTTTAGCCGGGCGATAATTACATCCAACAACTGCGCCCCTTCAAGGCGACGCCCTTCGAGCAAATCATCCAACGCAACATCTACTTCAGCCAAAATGGTCTGTTTAAGTTCCGCTTTTGCGATTTCGGAAAGCTCGGCCTCTTTGACTTCAAGCACGCCTTTTAGTGCCAATATGCCGTCTAACCGTGGTCGATCTGCTTCTATCCGGCCCGCCAATGTGTCAATTGCGTCAAGCGCGGTGCCCAGGGCTTGCTCGTTTACAGTGACTTCCGTCTGAGCATTTTCATTGGTCAGGTTAAGGGAAAAGTTCACTGCGCCACGATTGAGGCGGTCTGAGATTTTCTTGCGCACTTGATGTTCAAGATCATCCAAACCTTGGGCGACCCGCAAACGTACGTCCAACCCACGGGCATTGACGGTTTTGATTTCAATTGCAAAGCGACAACCTTGGGCAACGCCAGCGCTTCGCGCAAATGCAGTCATACTGGCTAGTGGCTTAATCATTTGTCGCATTCCTTTGCCTCGTGCGTTGGAGCGCCACAGCGCCCCAACTGCCGCAGACTAATTGTTTACCGGTGTTTCGCTGCCATCTGCTTCTGCCGCGGTGGCAGCAGCTTCGGCCTCTTCAGCTGCCTTTTTGGCTGCTTCTTCGGCGGCTTTTGCGCGTTCTTGTTCGATTTTGCGCCATGCAGCCACGTTTTTTTGATGTTCTTTGTAAGTTGCGGCAAAAGCATGACCACCCGTGCCATCTGCCACAAAATAAAGCGCATCTGTTTGTGCAGGATTTGCCACCGCTCTAAGCGAATCTATGCCCGGATTTGAGATTGGGCCTATTGGCAGGCCATCAATCTGATATGTATTATAGTCGGTTTTTGTATCAATTTCCGACCGCCTCAAACCTCGTCCAAGTGGCCCTTGCCCATTGTTGATGCCATAAATAATTGTTGGATCAGATTGAAGGCGCATGCCTTTGTTGAGCCGATTGATGAACACGGCTGCAACTTGAGGGCGTTCGCTGGCTACGCCGGTTTCTTTTTCCACAATCGATGCAAGAATGACAAATTCTTCGATGGTTTTGATGGGCAAATCTGGTTGACGTGTCTCCCATATCTCAGCCACCACAACATCATGGGCCTTAGTCATTTGCGCAAGAACAGACTTGCGGAAACTGCCGCGTTCAAAAGAATAAGTGTCTGGCAACAAAGTCCCTTCAGCCGGCACTTCCAAGATCTCACCAGTTAAATCAACGCTTGCACGAAGGCGTTCAACAATCTGCCAAGAGGTCAACCCTTCCGGCAAAGTGACGCTATATTGTATCGGTCGCCCTTCAATCAGCGTGTCGAGGATTTTGCGCATGCTCGCATTTGCGGGCAACAAATATTCGCCCCGCTTCAAGCCGCCGTTCAGATCTGTTGCAATGGCACCAAACCGGAATACAAGACGATTATCGATGATCTTTTCGTCTTCAAGCTTGCCAGCGACAACATTTAGCCCAGCGCCTTCTGGCACCACAAAAACTGTATCTTCCAAAATCTGGCCCGGTTCATGGAACTTGGTCAGCCCAAAATAGACAAGGCCAATGCTAGCTACCATACCAATGACAGTTAGCGTCAAAAGTGCATTGAGGACTTGAAGCAATCCGTTTTGTTTTTTCTTTATTTTGGTGCGCTTGGCCACGGCTGTCTTTTCTCACAAATTTGACGAAAAACTTGCGTGCATTTTGATGTGGCGATTGCGGCAAAACAAGGGGAAACTAGTGATATTTACTGACTATGCAGCCTTTTATTCCGCTGTGCGGAAAATCAAGGAAGCATTTGTCCCGCCGAACCCAAATGAATTTGACAAAGCAACGTTGATTTCCTTCTTAACTGGTACTTTTGCAGCCAGGTTAATCTGGGTTTCAACGGACGGATTGTCCAAATTTATGGTCGGAGGCGCAATATTGTCGCGCATGGCCAACAACGAAAAGATCGATTCGACGGCGCCGGCTGCGCCAAGCAAATGACCAATTGCCGATTTGGTGGAGGACATGACAGCGTTTGGTGCCGCATCGCCCAACAATCGGGTAACAGCGCCCAGTTCAATCTCATCCCCAAGTGGGGTCGAAGTGCCATGTGCGTTGATATAATCGATTTCTGAAGCCGCCATGCCGGCGCGCTTTAGCGCAGCTGACATAGATCGGAAGCCACCGTTGCCGTCTTCGGCAGGTGCTGTGATGTGATGGGCGTCGCCGGACATGCCGTAACCAACCACCTCACCATAAATCTTAGCGCCACGCGCTTTTGCGTGTTCATATTCTTCAAGCACAACAATACCAGCGCCCTCACCCATGACGAAACCATCGCGGTCTTTATCGTATGGGCGTGAAGCTTTTTCTGGTTGATCATTAAACCCGGTTGATAGGGCGCGGCAGGCTGCAAAACCAGCCAACGACAATCGATTAACCGGAGATTCGGTGCCACCAGCAACCATCACGTCAGCATCGTCGAACGCGATCATGCGTGCGGCATCACCAATGGCATGGGCGCCGGTAGAACAGGCGGTCACAACCGAATGGTTTGGGCCTTTTAGACCGTGCTTGATGGAAACATAACCCGATGCAAGATTGATCAATCTGCCCGGTATAAAGAAGGGGCTTACCCGACGGGGGCCACGTTCTTTGAGCGTAATTGCGGCATCATAGATGCCACCAATGCCGCCAATGCCCGAGCCGATGAGAACACCGGCCCGTTCTTTTTGCTGCTCGGTCTTGGGTTCAAAACCACTGTCCTGAAGCGCCTGACCGGCTGCTGCCATACCGTAAACAATAAACGGATCGACTTTACGTTGTTCTTTAGGCTCCATCCAATCATCAGGATTGAACTTGCCTTCAGTTTGGTCGCCGTACGGAATTTGGCAGGCGATTTGGCAAGCCAAATCATCCACTTCAAAACCAGTCACCCGGGCTGCTCCGCTTTTTGAAGCAAGGATATTGCTCCAAACGGTTTCAGCACCAGAACCAAGGGGGCACACAATGCCCACCCCAGTGACGACAACCCTTCGTAAATTCATACAGGCACTCGCAGCTTGTTATCTTAGTTTACAGCTTTCTCAAGGAAAGAAACCGCATCACCGAAAGTTTGAATGTTTTCAGCTGCGTCATCAGGGATCTCAACGCTGAATTCTTCTTCAAACGCCATCACTAGCTCAACCTGATCGAGCGAGTCCGCGCCAAGATCATCAATAAAGCTGGCTTTTTCTGTAACTTTGTCGGCTTCTACGTTTAGGTGCTCAACAACGATCTTGCGAACGCGATCTGATACATCGCTCATATTTTATTCCTCTTCGCCAAATTAATTCTATTTAACGGCTTACTATCGCACCGTCATGATTACAAGTTCCCCAATGTGGAGCAACCACATTTTAGCCAAAGTTTCGCTTTGGGCCCGTGTTGGTTGGGGGCATTATCATACTTTGATCTGTTTGACCACATTGGTTCGCCAAGTTGTGCACAAAGCGATGAATTGTGGCCAAAACACGATCCATTAGACCATTAACATCCCGCCATTCACATGAATGGTCTGCCCGGTCACATATGCAGCCTCATCACTAGCCAAATAAACAGCACTGGCAGCGATTTCGTCCGCATTTCCCAACCGACCAGCAGGGATGGTGCCCAATATGGTGTCGCGCTGCTTGTCATTCAACTCATCAGTCATTGCTGAGGCGATAAAGCCCGGCGCAATAGTGTTAATCGTGATGCCACGGCTCGCCACTTCTTGTGCGATCGCTTTTGACATGCCGATCAGGCCCGCTTTGGACGCGGCATAGTTGCCCTGCCCTGGATTACCAGCAACCCCAACAACTGAAGTGATGCCAATGATACGGCCTGCGCGTTGCTTCATCATGACCTTAACTGCGGCGCGAGACAGGCGGAACGCGGCGGTTAGATTCACTGCGATCACCTCATCCCATTCGCTGTCTTTCATGCGCATGAAGATGTTGTCGCGCGTAATGCCTGCGTTATTGACCAGAATGTCCAAGCCGCCCATGGCTTCAATGGCTGACGGGATCAATTTGTCCACGGCATCTAGATCTGACAAATTGCACGGCAAAATATGTGTTTTGCCAGGAATTGAAGCTGCAACTTCTTCAAGCCTTTCAACACGTGTACCAGAAAGGGCAACTTCGGCGCCCTTTTCGGCAAGTTTTTGCGCGATGGCGCGACCAATGCCGCCGCTCGCACCTGTAACCAATGCACGTTTACCGGTTAAATCAAACATTGTCGTCGCACTTCCTATTCGTTCAACTCTTCAGATTTACAGTGAAGCAACAAAGGCTTCAATGTCTGCCGCTGTATTCAAAGGAACAGCGTTTACATCACGATTGATGCGACGTGCAAGGCCAGACAACACTTTACCTGTGCCCAACTCCGCCAATTCTTCAACGCCGCCTTCACTCGACAACCAAGCCACTGACTCGGTCCAGCGCACTTTGCCACATACTTGTTCGACCAAGCGGCGTTTAATTTCTTGAGGGTCGCTAATCGGAGCGGCTAAAACGTTACAAACCAGCGGCACAGATGGGGCCACCAACTCCGCGTTGGCCAAAGCAACTTCCATTGCTTCGGCTGCTGGGCCCATCATGGCGCAGTGGAACGGCGCACTAACTGGCAGCAACATTGCGCGTTTTGCGCCCTTAGCCTTTGCCAGCTCAATGGCACGCTCAACAGCAGACGCGCCACCAGAGACAACCACTTGGCCCGGCGCGTTGTCGTTGGCAACATCGCAAACACCGCCTTGAGCGGCAGCGGCGGCAACTTCTTCAACCACTGAAAGCTCAAGACCCAAAATTGCGGCCATTGCGCCTTCACCAACCGGCACCGCTTGCTGCATCGCACGGCCACGGGTTTGCAACAGCCGAGCAGTGTCGGATATTGAGAGTGACCCGGCAGCACATAGGGCCGAATATTCGCCTAACGAGTGGCCAGCAACATATTCTGCCACATCTGCGATTTTGACGCCTTTAGCTTCAAGAATGCGGACAACAGCCATCGAGACAGCCATTAATGCAGGTTGAGCGTTTTCGGTTAGCCGAAGCGTATCTTCTGGGCCTTCGAACATGATTTTGGACAGTTTTGTCTCAAGTGCATCGTCAACTTCTTGGAAAACGGCGCGCGCTTCGGCGAACTCTTGTGCCAATTCTTGGCCCATGCCGACAGCTTGGCTGCCTTGTCCTGGAAACGTGAATGCTCTTTTTGTCATTTTTGCTGCCTCTTAGCGTAAAAACAAATTGGGATTTTTGGCGTTTTATAGCTGAATATCGTAGGTAAGCCAGTCCGTTTTACGCGCCACATGATCATATAGACCGCGCGCCCGGTAGTTATTGTCGGCTGTCACCCAGCGCACGATCGAGTTTTGATTGTCCACCGCGAACTGTCTAAT
>NZ_CAKZPW010000063.1:0-11840 GCF_937139385.1 uncultured Maritalea sp.
ATCAGTAACGCCAACAGCAATACCGGCTTTCCCATCTTCAGAGACGCCGGCAATTGCCACGATCCCAGATTTTATCTGCGCTTTGCCTTGATCCACAAGTCCCCGCAACTCACGTGTTGGAATACCCTCTGCAACGCGACCGACGAAGGATATTCCCGCAATTTCTTCAGGACCGTTATCACCGGTCGCGCCCCCACCCATTGCCAATTTCTGACGGGCTTCGCTCAATTGCTTTTCAAGAGACTTGCGTTCCTCAATCAATGCATCAACACGCACGAGTGCGTCACGTGGCGCTACTTTCAAACGATCTGCAATGCTCTTGACGGTCTTGTCCTGCTCATCAAGGTAAGCGCACGCACCTTGTGCCGTAAGAGCTTCAAGCCGACGCACACCGGACGCAACCGCACTTTCGGCCACAACTTTAACCAACCCTATTTCACCAGTATTGCGCACGTGTGTTCCGCCGCAAAGCTCCATTGAGTAAGTCTTGCCGGCTTTCTCGCCTTCAAGCGCTTTACCCATAGAAACGACGCGCACCTCGTCACCGTACTTTTCACCAAATAGCGCCATTGCACCAGCTTCTTTGGCCTCATCGACCCCCATCAAGCGGGTTTCTACGACTGAGTTTTGAACAATTATGGCGTTGGCCAACCGCTCAATGTTGGCAATCTCTTCGTCGCTCACCGCTTTTGTGTGAGAAAAATCAAATCTCAAACGATCCGGAGAGACCAAAGATCCCTTTTGCGCCACATGCGCACCCAAGGTTTCACGAAGTGCCTCATGCAATAGGTGTGTAGCGGAGTGATTGGCACGTATTGAAGCGCGCCGAGCACTGTCAACACGCATGTCTAGAGGTTGCCTCACCTTCACCACACCAGCGGTTACAGTTGCCGCGTGAGCAAAAACCTTACCCACATGCTTGGTTACATTGGTTATCTGAACACTAACACCTTCACCCAGTGCGGTGCCGTGATCACCCACCTGCCCGCCACTTTCTGCATAAAATGGTGTCTGGTTAAGGACAATCTGCCCTTGCTCACCAGCACTCAGTTCAAGAACCTCTTCGCCGTCTTTCACAATCGCGGTTACCACACCTTCAGCCCGCTCATGTTCATAACCTAAGAACTCAGTTGCACCCGCTTTGTCGGCAATCCCAAACCAAACAGCCTCATTTGCGGCATCACCAGAACCACTCCAGTTCGCCCGAGCCTCAGCTTTCTGAGCGGCCATAGCGGCGTCAAACCCGGCCTGGTCCACTTCTACGCCACGTTGGCGCAGCGCGTCCTGCGTGAGATCGAGCGGGAAACCATAGGTATCATAGAGCTTGAAAGCTGTGCGGCCTTCCAATACATCACCTTCCCCCAATGCGGCGCTTTCTTCTTCTAGAATGGAAAGCCCGCGGCTGAGTGTTTTAAGAAAACGCTCTTCCTCTAACCGAACAGTCTCTGCGATCATTTGTTCACCATGCACCAGTTCGGGATAAGCCTGCCCCATCTCGCGCACCAATGTGGGTACAACCGAGTGGATGACCGGTTTATCCGCACCGAGCAATGTCGCGTGGCGCATAGCACGGCGCATAATACGACGCAAAACGTAGCCTCGCCCCTCATTTGAGGGCAACACACCTTCGGCAATCAAAAACGACATGGACCGCAAATGGTCAGCGATCACCCGCCGACTCTGATCACCTTTATCGGCAATATCTGTATTCGTTGCATTGGCAATGTCGCCAATCAGCGTTTTGAACATGTTGGTTTTGTAATTGTCGTGAGTGCCTTGCATCAAAGCTGCAAAACGCTCCAACCCCATCCCCGTGTCGATGGAAGGGTTCGGCAAATTCGTACGCTCGCCATTTGCATGCTGTTCATATTGCATGAACACCAAATTCCAAATCTCGATAAAACGGTCGCCGTCTTCTTCTGGTGTGCCGGGACGCCCACCCCAAATGTGGTCGCCATGGTCGTAAAAGATTTCAGAAGACGGCCCGCAAGGCCCAGTGTCACCCATTGACCAAAAATTGTCTGAAGTCGCAATGCGTATGATCTTGTCCTCAGACAATCCAGCGATCTTCTTCCAAAGATCAAATGCCTCATCGTCATCCGCATAGACCGTCACCAACAGTTTTTCCACTGGCAGCTGATATTCTTTTGTGATCAGGTTCCACGCCAACTCAATGGCATTTTCCTTGAAGTAGTCGCCAAAGGAAAAATTCCCCATCATTTCAAAGAATGTATGGTGACGTGCGGTGAACCCTACGTTGTCCAAATCATTGTGCTTGCCACCTGCACGCACACACTTTTGCGCGGATGTGGCGCGTGTGTACGCACGCTTTTCAAGACCTGTGAACACGTTTTTAAAAGGAACCATACCTGAATTGGTGAACATCAAGGTTGGATCATTCTGCGGGACCAAGGGACCAGACGCTACAACTTCGTGACCATTCTTGTTGAAATAGTCGATAAACTTGGAGCGGATTTGGTTGACGCTACTCATAAAGCCTGCCGGTTTGTTGAAGGCCCCAAAACAATTGGAGCAATTGACATTTTTGCTGTTTTTAACCTCTGCAATGCCCCCTGTCTAGGTGAGTGTGCGCCAAGTCAATTTTCCCATAAAAAAAGCGCCGACTTTCGCCCGCGCCTTTTTGTGAGGTGTATCTAGATTAAGAGCGTTTTCACCCATCTGACGTTGGGCAAATTCACATTCTCGACAGCTTATTCTTTGTCAGCTTCAATCAGAGTTGGATCAAGTTCGGTGATTGCCGCTGGCTCAACCATATTGTCAGTGTTTAAGCCAGCACTTTCGCGCACTCCCGCCTCAATTTCGTAGGCCAGATGCGGATTGTCTTTCAGGAATTGACGGGAATTCTCACGGCCCTGCCCTAAGCGTTCGCTGTTGTAAGAGAACCAAGAACCCGATTTCTCGACAATTCCAGCCTTAACACCCAAGTCAAGCAATTCACCGGTTTTGGAAATACCTTCGCCATACATAATATCAAATTCGACCTGACGGAACGGTGGAGCCAACTTATTTTTGACCACCTTTACCCGTGTTTGGTTGCCAACAACTTCATCGCGCTCTTTAATCGCGCCAATCCGACGAATGTCCAAACGAACTGAAGCATAGAATTTAAGAGCGTTACCACCCGTTGTGGTTTCAGGTGAACCAAACATCACACCAATCTTGTGTCTGATTTGGTTGATAAACAGCACCATTGTTTTCGAACGCGAAATAGAGCCAGTGAGTTTACGCATAGCCTGGCTCATCAATCGTGCTTGCAAACCGGGAAGTGAATCTCCCATCTCGCCTTCAAGTTCGGCCTTTGGTGTCAACGCCGCAACGGAATCAACAACCAACAAATCAATTGCGCCAGAACGAACCAAAGTGTCCGTAATCTCTAGTGCCTGTTCGCCGGTATCTGGCTGAGAAATCAGTAAATCATCAATATTGACGCCAAGTTTGCGCGCATAAATTGGATCAAGCGCGTGCTCTGCATCAACAAAGGCACAAATGCCCCCCGCTTTTTGCGCTTCAGCAATTGCATGTAGCGCCAAAGTAGTCTTACCAGAACTCTCAGGACCAAAGACTTCAACAATTCGGCCCCGTGGTAAACCGCCAATCCCTAAGGCGATATCTAGGCCCAGGGAACCCGTTGGCACAGACTCAACTTCAACCGCTGTGTTTTCACCCAGCTTCATGATTGAACCTTTGCCGAAGTTTCTCTCGATTTGCGACAGTGCCGCCTCGAGTGCTTTGTTCTTATCCATAGAACCCCCCTCGACTACGCGAAGTTGAGAATTAGCCATTACCTTCTCCTTATTCCAAAACCAGCGCCGTCATGCAACCATCGGGCAAATCTATTTATTTAATTTGTACCGTATTTGTTCTCATGTTTTCACTACAATGTCAATAGATATAAACCACTGCAACTAAACAATAAAATTTGTTTTATTCTAGCTTTGTTCTCACAATTCACATTCCGGCCTGATTATGCATCCACAGATTCATTTCAAGCCACGACAAGAATAGTGCGCCTATTCACTTGAACACGGTAGAATCAGGCGTATATTAGAACGATTGTTCGACTAATTTATGGATATTCTCCCATGGCTCCCCAACGACTAAGTGGACTAGACCTCGCGCGGTTCTTTGCATTTTTCGGCATGGTTATTGTCAATTTTCAGGTTGTGATGTTCTCCGGCGAGGACACAGCACACGACTTCCTGAATAGTGCGCTCGTCTTTTTGGAGGGCAAGGCTGCCGCAACATTTGTTGTTTTGGCTGGTGTTGGCGTCACCCTCGCCTATCAACGCACAACCACCAAAACTTTTCACACAACCATGCTCAAGCGAGCAGCATTTTTGATGGTCATTGGGCTCATCAACATGTCCATTTTTGAAGCCGACATCATCCACTATTATGCGGTCTATTTCGCCATTGGTATGTGGTTGCTATCTCTAAGTAAGCGATCGTTGCTCGCAATAACGCTTTTCATTGTTTTTGCATTTCCAGTACTAATGCTGCTCTTGGATTATGATGCTGGTTGGAACTGGAGCACCCTCAACTACAATGGATTTTGGACATATGCTGGGTTTTTCAGAAATCTGTTCTTCAATGGATGGCACCCCGTTATTCCGTGGCTGGCATTCTTCAGTTTTGGCATATTTTTGGCCAAATTGGATTTGGCCAACAAGCAAAACGCACAACGTATTGTCGTTGTCGGGATCTCCGGCATGGTCGTGATCCCGATGCTGAGCGAAGTGTTGGTCGGTGCTATGGTTCCCATTTTGGGCCAAGATACAGCAACAGTTTTTGCCACATCCCCCATTCCGCCAGGGCCACTTTATATGCTAAACGGAGCAAGCACCGCTCTGTGTGTAATCGGAGCTTGCTTACTCGTCCCCGAAAAAGCCTATCAAAGCGATTTGCTCAAGACGCTTTGTCACACCGGCCAGCAAACGCTCACCTTGTATTTTGCACATATATTAATAGGCATGGGCATTGTCGAAGCGCTGGGCCTAGTCGAAAAAACGTCCACAACAATTGCACTCTGGGCCGCAATTGAGTTCGTCGCAGCTTCAATTTTGTTCACCTACTTGTGGCGAAAAAATTTCAAGCGCGGACCGATTGAAGCGCTTATGCGTCGCACTACTGGTTAGGCGAAAGACTAGCAGGCGCTATTCAGCGCCTGCCAAAACGGTTTTTACTTTTTGTGCCAATTGCTTCAATGAGAAGGGTTTTGCCAAGAAATCCACAGAACTGTCGTCTTCCAGTCCTTTGCGAATGTTTTCCTCTGCATAACCGGACACAAATATGACCTTTATGTCTGGGTAACGTTCACGCATATGCGTCAACAGCGTTGGTCCGTCCATTTCGGGCATTACCACGTCAGAAATAAGCAGCTCAATTTCACCATCTATTTCTTCGAGCACTTCAAGCGCTTCCACCCCACTGTCCGCTTCATGCACAACATAGCCTGCAGATGCCAGTGCCCGCGACGCGAAAGCCCGCACGCTGTCCTCATCTTCAACAATCAATATGCGCTCTTTGCCTGTCAAATCACGCACTTTAGGCGCAACCTCAGGTAAAGGCTTATCTTGCGACAGCTTCAACTTGTCTTCTTTGGGAGCATAGCGTGGCAAGAAGATTTTGAATGTAGTGCCCACGCCGATTTCTGTATCGGCATAAATGAACCCGCCGGTTTGCTTTACGATCCCATAGACAGTTGAAAGGCCGAGCCCCGTGCCCTTGCCAATATCTTTAGTTGTAAAGAACGGTTCAAAAATCTTTTCAAGCACCTCTTGAGGAATCCCGGTTCCTGAGTCTTGAACTTCAATCAGCACATAATCCGCGGGTGGCATGCCACGATAATTAAATGTTGCCGCAACCGCTTCCTCAACATTGCTTGTGCGAATTTTTACACTGCCCCCATCCGGCATTGCATCTCGCGCATTTACCACCAGGTTGATTACAACCTGTTCAAGCTGAATATGGTCAGCACGCACAGGCCAAATGTCTGCAGCATGATCCACCGTTAGGGTGATACTGTCGCCAATTAAGCGCTTAAACAGTACCGTTAGATCATCAACCAGCAGCGAAACTTCTAATACTTCCAACCGCAGCGTCTGACGACGCGAAAATGCCAGCAATTGCCGCACCAAGCCCGCAGCCCGGTTAGCGTTTTGCTTGATTTCCATTGTGTCTTTAAATGAAGGGTCATTTGGCCGCAAATTCAGCAACAACAGGTCAGAGAACCCAATAATAGCCGTCAATATATTGTTTAAATCGTGCGCAATGCCACCAGCCAATTGGCCAACAGCTTGCATTTTCTGACTTTGCGCAAACTGCTGCTCCAACACCCGTTGCTCGGTCGTATCAAGCGCATAAACGATAACCCGCTCGTCAATACTGCCCCCATCAGCAATACCAGACACATAAAGGCGCACGCTGCGCTCTTCATTTGCTGCAAGAACTGTATCCACGGGTTCAATGGTCGATTGATTAGATTTCGCTGCATCAATAGCCGCCACAAATCTAGATTTTGCCTCCGGCGCAACGAGTTCGGTCAATGGCAGCCCTTCAGTTGCCTTTTCGCCATGCTCATTGCCAAACGTCCGCATAAACGGTGCATTCGTCCGCACAATATTGCCCGTTGCATCAAGTGCTGCAATCGCAAATGGGGTGTCGTTGAAGAAACGGCTAAACCGCACTTCAGCGTTACGCAACTCTTCAGACGCATCAATGCCCGGCGCACGATCCAGCACTAACGTGCGCGTTTCACCCAAATCACCTTCAGCAAGCCGTGCTGCGCGGTGCAGCAAGCGCACAGGAAAGTTTGTACCATCCCGTTTCACCAAATCGATATCAATGACTTCGGTCTTAATTTGTCCGTCGTTGCGCCCGCCAAGCAGCAGGCCGGACCCTTCACCACGTACAATTTCAGACAATCGCAAAGAACCTGCATCAAACTCAGCCAAATCATAACCAAGCCAATTGGCAAGCGTGGCGTTGAGATATTGAATTTTTCCCCGTCCATCGGTGGAAAAGAAACCAGCAGGCGCATGGTCGAGATAGTCAATTGCTTTTTGCAACTCTAAGAAAATGTTCTCTTGCCGCTCACGGTCCCGCGAAATGTCTTCAACCGACCATAGCACCAGCTTTTTACCAGAATCGCCGTCTATTTCTGGCAAGGCTTTCACAGAAACGCGATACCAAATTGTATCGTTGGTACCGCTCTTGAGCCCCGGCCCCTCGGTCAATCGAATATCTTCTATCGCGCGGCGGCCATCGTGGGCTGCGCGTGAAAGTCGGTAGATCGCTTCGCTTGCTTCCGCAGCGCTAGCAAAAAGCCGCGGCACACTTACGAGCGATTTGCGGTTCAGCCCCGAAATCAAATCACCGTAGGCCGCGTTCGCATACACAATGCGTCCTTCTCTGTCTGCAACCACAGCGCCATAATCCAGACTGTCAACTATGGCGTTTTGCAGCGCGGGACCATCGTCCGTTTGCGCAATTTTGAACAAGCCAGCAGCAAGCCCAAACAGACAAAAAACACCAATCACAGCCAAAACGCCCAAAACCAACAATAACATGTCGGATGGGATTTGGTCGCCATAGACAGAATAGGCTATGGCCAGGCCAACGAATAACGCAGAGAGAAAAATGACACGCCACACGCCCCCGCCACCCAAGCGCGCTTGTGCTGCAGGTTGGGGATAGCTATCTTCGGCCAGCGGCGTCATGGACATTTTTTTGCCCCTATTTTGTCTCACGGTGGGCATGATCAATCGCCCCAAAAACCGCAAGAATCATGATTATTGTTCTATCTAATCATCATCATTAGATGCGCTCGCATCAAGCAAGATTAATACATTATTTAGCATTTCAATGATTTGCGCAGTATTTTTTCGTTAATTCGAACAGTTTTCCAAAACTTGGCTGAACTAGTTCGCGCTCCAAGAACGTGATTTGCGCAATTGCATCACATAGCCGATAACCTGCGCCACTGCTTTGAAGTGCTCGGCGGGAATTTCTTCCTCCACTTCCACTGTTGCGTGTAACGCACGCGCCAATGGCGGGTTTTCAACAATGGGGATTTCGTGCTCGCCCGCAACTTCTCGAATCTTTAGGGCTACTGCATCGGTTCCTTTGGCCAAACAGATTGGAGCGCCCATGCCTTTTTCGTATTTCAATGCAATCGCATAGTGGGTCGGGTTTGTAATGACCACACTTGCCTCAGGTACTGCCGCCATCATGCGTTTGCGACCACGCTCGGCACGCAATTGTCTAATCTTGGCTTTGACCTTAGGATCACCTTCCATTTGTTTGTATTCGTCACGAATTTCTTTGATGGTCATTTTTTGTTTCTCCCACCATTTGTTGCGCTGGTACATAAAGTCCAATCCCGCAACAACGGTGATAACCGCCAAAGTACCCATGATGATCTTGATGCCCATCTCCTGAAAAACCGGCATTATCATTGATGGGTCTGCAGTGATGATTGTGTCCAAACGGTCACGTTCCGGCCACATCACCAAAAACATAATGATCGATACAATGCTCAACTTGGCAATGCCTTTGGCAAAGTTGACCAACGCTTCGCTGGAAAACAGACGCTTTGCCCCCTGCAATGGTGAGACTTTCGAGAATTTTGGCTTTATCGGATCAAGTGACCAAACGGGTTTATGTTGCACCAAGTTCGCAGCAAGCGCAAAAAAAGCCATCAGCAACAATGGCACAATCGCGACAACCAAAACGGTTCCTGAAAGACCTTGCCAGAAGGCGGCAAATCCTGGTCCTCCCACTTCAATTTGATCTGCGTTTAGCATGATCATTTTGAGCTGCCCCATCAAACTAGATGCGGTAAAGGGGGCCAGAAGCGCAAAAACAAACGCCGTGCCAACCATCATAAACCAAGTCGTCAGTTCCTGACTTTTGGCCACGTCACCACGTTTATGAGCATCATCGAGCTTTTTCTCAGAGGGGTCCTCGGTTTTCTCGGACTTATCCGGTTCGTCTGCCATGACCGCTTTACCCGATCATGCGGAGCAAGAATTGCTCGATATGATTCATATACCAAGTCATTATCATCGTCAGCAGAAGCACAAACAGCAAAAGGCCAATCGCGATATTTGCCGGCATAGCGATAAAGAATACTTGCAATTGAGGCATCAAACGCGCCAACAATCCAAGGCCAAAATAAAAGACCAGTCCGAACACAATAAAAGGTGCAGACATTTGCACCCCGACGACAAAACTGCCAGCGATCACCTCAATTGCCATATCCGCTGCATCCCTCAGATCCAGCGCGGCACCGGGCAAAAACAGCGAATAACTGTTATAGATCGCAGCGAGTACCAAATGGTGCAGATCCAGGGTGAAAACCATGGTCACACCCAAAACGGCAATGAAATTTCCAAATATCGCACCTTGTACACCACCTTGGGTCGGATCGGCGGTTTGCGCAAATGAAAGGCCAGTTTGAAAGGCAATCACTGTACCCGCCACTTGTGCTGCGGACATTAGAATTCTCGTGACCCCGCCAATGATCAGCCCCACGCCAATTTCAGACAGCAATAAAAAAATAGCAGGATAGAACGTAACCGTTTGCGTCGGGTAATACTGCGAAATGAGCGGATACATGATAAATGTAAACACCAACGCCAGCGTCAACCGCATGCGCATAGGCAAACGCTGAGAGCTAAAACCCGGCATCAGCATAATCAAGGTGCCTAGGCGCGCAAATATCAGAATGTAGATCAGCGCAGTTTGTGGGAGCCAATCAATGCTCATCCCATTAGCCGCCAGACACTATGAGATCGGCGACGCGATGCATATAGCCGCTCATCATCGAACCCATAAACGGCAACAACAATATCATAGTGATAAAAATTGCTAAAATCTTTGGCACAAACACCAGTGTCATCTCTTGGATTTGCGTCAGCGCCTGAAACAGCGCGATCACAACACCAACAACCAACCCCACTAGCATCAATGGGGATGACACATAGATCAAGGTCCAAATACCGTCTTGTGCAACATCAAGAACTTGCGCACCGGTCATCTTGGCCTCCAACTAAGGTGAAACAGACACCCTAAATCGGCATCCGCATGATTTCTTCATAAGCACTAATCACCCGGTCACGAATCGTTACCATGGTTTGCAGTGCTATTTCAGTTTCAGAGAT
This sequence comes from uncultured Maritalea sp., assembly GCF_937139385.1. Lineage (NCBI taxonomy): Bacteria > Pseudomonadati > Pseudomonadota > Alphaproteobacteria > Hyphomicrobiales > Devosiaceae > Maritalea > uncultured Maritalea sp. The sequence continues at coordinate 10,185 of NZ_CAKZPW010000063.1, forward strand.
TGCGGTCACAACATCAACCACGTTGGACTTTCCATCAACAAGATCTAGTGCCTTTTTGTCGGCGACGCGTCCAGACTCGACAACTTCGCCAATTGATTCCGCAACCAACTTGCCGAAATCAGGAGCAGCACCCATGTTTCCGGCCGCCGCGCCAGGCGCTGCTTTGGAGGCCTGATCGACAAGTTTGGTTGCACTTGCGTAAGCATTTGATGCCGCAGAAAACGGTACGCTCATTTGATTCCCCAGTTTTACTCTTGCCTCACCTCACCACCGTTCCCCAACGATTGTGCAGCAATTGGCTCTCCGTTAACGCGTGCTACCCACGCAAAATATCCAACGTACCACCAAGCATTTGGCGCGACGTCGTGATCACATTCAAGTTGGCCTCATATGTCCTTTGCGCTTCGCGCATATCCATGGTCTCAATCAAAGAATTCACATTTGGATAGAGCACATATCCGCGCTCATCGGCCGCCGGATGTCCCGGTTCATAACGGCTTTGAAAATCACTCATGTCGTAGCTGACTTTGCCGATCTCAACCTGGTTGGCCTGCAACTCACTATTGTAAACAGCCTCAAATGTTGGCACACGGCGACGATACGGGTCCCCACCCGGCTCTTTCGCTGCAGAGCTAGCATTGGCCATATTTTCGGCAATAATCCGCATACGAGCAGATTGCGCATGCAAGCCAGTTGCGGCAATTTTCAATGAGCTCATAAAGTCAGTCATTTTTTACTCCTACTGCCCAAAGCCGTTTTCAGGCCTTGCCTAGCGCCGTTTTGATCAGCTTAATCGAACGCGTATAGATCGCGGTCGCGGCCTGATAGTCCATTTGGTTGCCGGCAACCTTCATCATTTCATCTTCCAAAACGACAGCGTTGCCTTCTGGCGTAATCTCAAAACTATTCATTTTGCGCGCACCAAACTTGTCTGCTCCTTGCCCAGCAACGCTAAAGTGCTGTGCATTGGTTGCAGTTGTCGAAACACTCGACATCTGGACAGAACTCATTTGGTCCGCAAATGAAAATGCCTTAAGGTCGCGTCCACGATAGCCGGGCGTTTCCGCATTTGCTACATTCTCGGCCAATAATGACTGGCGTGTTTGATGCCACTTCATTTTTTCACTAAGCGCTTGGAACAAGGGCATTTTCGAAATCGACATAATCAGGCTTCCACTTCTACTAGGCAGATATTGCCGCCCATTTAGTTAACACCTCATTAACGATATCTCCCAAATTGCAATTTATAGGGGTTTTTCGGCCTTGCCCTTGCCAAATTTGCTTGTATAGCTGACAGCGTGGGAATAAATTTCCTATGCGCAGCGCCTAAAAATGGCGCAAACTTACGCATCCAACGGGGAAACGGGCAGCAAAATGGGTTTTATCAGCGATCTTTTTGGCAATGTTGACAACAACATTTGGGTACTTGCGGGCGGTCTCGCGATAACCATCGTTGCCATCATACTCGTAGTTTGGCTGCTAAAATTTGCCTTCAACGCCAGTCGCAACGGCCTTGGAAATCGAGTAAAACGTTTGGGCGTTATAAGCACGGCAGCTGTCGATAATAAGCGCCAATTGGTCATCATCCGTCGTGACAATGTTGAACACTTAATCATGATTGGTGGCCCAACGGATGTGGTCATTGAAACCGGCATC
>NZ_CAKZPW010000064.1:0-10510 GCF_937139385.1 uncultured Maritalea sp.
ATGAAATATTGGACCCGGATTTGGATGGTGCATTCATCACGGTGCCTGAGGTGCGTATGGCGCCTGATCTCAAAATTGCCAAGGTCTATATTATGCCCTTGGGGGGGCAAAAAGTGGACGTAGTGGTTGAAGCACTCAACCGCAACCAAAAGTTCATTCGCGGACAGGTCGTTGCAAATCTCAATCTAAAACACGCGCCAGAGTTTCGTTTTTTTGCCGATGAAACGTTTGATGAAGCGGGCCGGATTGAGAAACTCTTGCGTTCAGACCATGTGGCGCAAGATCTGCAGCCCCGCGATGATCAGAACGATCCTGAAGACATTTAAGCGATCAAAAGCAAATCAATGACCCAAATTAAACGCCAAAAACGCGCCGTTTCCGGCTGGCTTGTTCTCAATAAGCCCTATGATGTGACCTCCACCCAGGCGGTGGGGAAAATCAAATGGCTTTATAGCGCCAAAAAGGGCGGCCATGCCGGCACTCTTGATCCGCTGGCAACCGGTATTTTACCCATCGCCTTGGGCGAAGCCACCAAAACGGTGCCATTTGTGCAAGATGGGGTCAAAATATATGAGTTTGACCTCAAGTGGGGCTCAACCACCACCACCGATGATCTCGAGGGCGAAGTGACCGCAACATCTGACGTGCGTCCGAGTCAGTCAGAACTAGAAGCCATTTTGCCCGCCTTTACCGGAGTGATCACCCAGGTGCCGCCCGCCTTCTCTGCGATCAAGATCAATGGCGAACGTGCCTATGATTTGGCACGCGCAGGCGAACAAGTGGACATGCCGTCCCGTGAAGTTGAAATTGAAGCCTTTGAACTGCTGGCGCATAGTGATCAGATTTCAACATTTCGCGTTACTTGCCAAAAGGGCACCTATGTTCGTGCATTAGCGCGCGATATTGCCGAGCAACTGGGTTCAAAAGGCCATGTGTCGCGTTTGCACAGGGCGGCGGTTGGCCCGTTCACCGATCAAGATGCGGTAACGATTGAACAAATTGAAGCATTGGAATTGGCCGAGCGTGATCAGCAATTGCGCCCGCTTAATGAAGCCGTGAGCCATTTGCCAGAAGTGGTGCTGGACGAACGCCAAGCACAACTGGTGCGTATGGGAAATCCAGCGCTTTTGATTGGCCGCAACGCGCCTATCGCCTTGGATGAGGCATATGCCACCCACAAAGGGGCAATGGTTGCGATGGGATATGTTGAAAAAGGCCAGTTCAAACCTTCCCGTGTGATTGTTGCGGGCTGAAACGCTGCACAAACCTACCTCTTTTCATATGTCCTATTTTGCTGTATAAGCCAGCGCAACCGCTCCTATGGCTTAACCAATGGGCGGCCAATTCGGGCCAGCGCTGGACGACATCTTGGCGCATGGCGGCTTTTACTCCTTTAGTTTGTAAGAAGGGAATTTACGATGTCGATTACTGCTGAGCGCAAAGAAGAGCTTATCAAAGAATATGCAACCAAAGAAGGTGACACAGGTTCACCAGAAGTTCAGGTTGCGATCCTTTCGGAGCGTATTTCAAACCTCACCGAACACTTTAAAGACCATAAGAAAGACAACCACTCACGTCGTGGTCTTTTGAAAATGGTTAGCTTGCGTCGTCGTTTGCTGGATTATACCCGCAATAAAGACGAAGCACGTTACAAGTCGCTCATCGAGCGTCTAGGCTTGCGCCGCTAGGCACAACCAAATTGGCGCGGTGGTCTGTGGCTACCGCGCCTTTTTACAATCTGGCCGAACGGCCAAGCGGGCGGGATCGTCGGTCGCTTTTGATATGAACGTATCTTCAAAAGCGCCTTGCCATCCAGCTCTCTTCTCCGTTCAGCACACAAATGAACGACGCCTTGTCGATTTCGAAAATGTGGCCATGAGGGACACATCCGCCAAGGCATTTTAGGATAAAAAATATGTTTGATCACCATAAGGTGGAACTAAACTGGGGCGGCCAACCGCTGACCCTTGAAACAGGCAAAATGGCACGTCAGGCAGACGGTGCTGTTCTAGCAACCCTTGGCGAAACCGTTGTATTGGCAACTGTTGTTTCAGCCAAATCTGCAAAACCGGGCGTCGACTTCTTCCCGATGACGGTAAACTACCAAGAAAAATTCTACGCTGCGGGCAAAATCCCGGGTGGCTACTTCAAACGTGAAGGCCGTCCTACAGAAGCGGAAACATTGATCTGTCGCTTGATCGACCGTCCAATCCGCCCCTTGTTCCCAGCAGGCTATAAGCACGAAACACAAATCGTTGTAACCGTGCTTCAGTATGACCTTGAGAACCGTCCAGACGTCCTTGGCTTGGTCGCCGCTTCAGCAGCACTTACAATTTCGGGCATTCCATTCATGGGCCCAATTGGTGCGGCACGCGTTGGTTATATCGATGGCGAGTACGTTCTAAACTTTGCACCAGAGCAAGAAACAGATTCAAAATTGGATCTGGTTATGGCTGGCACGCAAGACGCTGTTTTGATGGTTGAATCAGAAGCCAGCGAATTGAGCGAAGATCAGATGCTTGGCGCGGTTATGTATGGCCACGAGCAATCACAAAACGCGATCGACGCCATCATCAAGCTTGCACAATTCGCGGCTAAAAAGCCACGCGAATCCGAAGCTGAAGATAAATCAGCGCTAGAAGCTGACATGCTTAAATTGGTTGAAGACGACATTCGTGCCGCTTACCAAATCACAGAAAAGCAAGAGCGCTACGTTGCACTTGATGCGGCCAAAGCCAAAGTCAAAGCACATTATGCGCCAGCTGAAGGTGAAGCCCCAGCTTATAAAGACGAAACAATTGGCGCGGTGTTTAAATCACTTCAAGCCCAAGTTGTTCGCCTGAGCGTTTTGGACACAGGCAAGCGTATTGATGGTCGTGACCTGTCAACAGTACGCCCTATCGTTGCTGAAGCTGGCATTTTGCCACGTACGCACGGTTCCGCCGTGTTTACCCGTGGTGAAACTCAGGCCTTGGTTGTTGCAACGCTAGGTACAGGCGACGACGAGCAGTTCGTTGACAGCCTTGATGGCACGTTCAAAAACAACTTCATGCTGCACTATAACTTCCCTCCTTACTCAGTAGGTGAAGCTGGTCGCATGGGTGGCACAAGCCGTCGCGAAACTGGCCATGGCAAATTGGCGTGGCGCGCGATTAACCCAGTGCGTCCAAGTGTTGAAGAATTCCCCTATACTATTCGTATTGTTTCTGAGATCACAGAATCTAACGGTTCGTCTTCAATGGCGTCTGTTTGTGGTGCATCTTTGGCGCTTATGGATGCGGGTGTTCCAATGCCTCGTCCGGTCTCTGGTATTGCCATGGGCTTGATCATGGAAGGCGATCGTTTCGCTGTGCTTTCAGACATCTTGGGTGACGAAGATCACCTTGGCGATATGGACTTTAAAGTGGCGGGTACTTCTGATGGTATCACATCGTTGCAAATGGACATCAAAATCGCTGGCATCACCGAAGACATTATGAAAACCGCTTTGGCACAAGCCAAAGAAGGTCGTCATCACATCTTGGGTGAAATGTCTAAAGCTCTTGATGGCGCTCGTGATGAAGTTGGTGAGTTTGCACCACGCATCGAAACCATGAAGATCCCAACCGACAAAATCCGTGAAGTGATCGGTTCTGGCGGTAAAGTGATCCGTGAGATCGTTGAAAAAACAGGCGCTAAAGTGAACATCGAAGACGATGGCACCATCAAAATCGCTTCAAGCGATGGCAAAGCCATCGACGCAGCGGTTAAATGGATTAAGTCGATCACAGATGAGCCTGAAGTTGGCGAAATCTACCAAGGTACCGTTGTTAAATGCGTTGATTTTGGCGCATTTGTGAACTTCTTCGGTCCACGTGATGGCCTAGTGCACATTTCACAACTTGCCGATAAACGCGTTGAAAAAACAACTGACGTGATCAAAGAAGGCGAAAAAGTTTACGTGAAACTTATGGGCTTTGATGACCGCGGCAAAGTGCGTTTGTCGATGAAAGTTGTAAACCAGGAAACTGGTGAAGAAATCAAAGAAGGCGAAGACGCAGAATAATCTGTTCTAACCTTTGTTGAATAAAGAAGCCCGGCCCGAGAAATCAGTGCCGGGCTTTTTGCTTTCTTCACTTTTGATTGACCCCGGATTAAGTCCGGGGAGGCCAAGAGGACAGTTTGATTTTCGTAAGGGCATTCCCGGCCCTGAGCCGCGATCAAGTCCCACTTGCAACGGCTTTTACATGGATACGTACAACCGGCGGGGGGCGGGGTCGGGAGCGCAGCGACCAACGGCGGCGCGAAAAAAGAGCCGGGGGGGCCGGGCCAGCCTGCGCGGCGCGAGCGCCAAAAGAAGCTGAGCGCAGCGACCAACGGCGGCGCGAAAAGAGCTGCCTAGCCAACCCGGTCCGGCAACACTCGATGAGGCGGCTGATGGCCATCTAAGAACGCGCGCATATTAACAATAACGGTTTCACCCATCTCAATACGCCCCTCGAGGGTCGCCGACCCCATATGGGCCGTCAAAACAATTTTGTCTTGCCGGGCGAGGTCTAAAAGGGCGGGGTTGATCACTTTATGATGTTCAAACACATCAAGCGCCGCACCAGATATCTCGCCCAATTGCACCGCTTCGATTAATGCCTTTTCGTCGATCAAATTCGGCCGCGCAAGATTGACCAAATAGGCGTCGTCTTTCATCAGCGCCAACCGCTCTTTGTTGATGATATTGCGGGTTTTTTCGGTTGAAGGTGTGTGCAGCGTAACAATGTCTACGGCGCTAAGCATTTCATCTAGATTGTCCCAATAGTGTGCATCCAACTCTTCTTCCACCACCCCGGGTTTTCGGGACCGGCCAAAATAGTGGATCTCCAACCCAAAGGCGCGGGCGCGCCGGGCAACTGCCATGCCAATGCGGCCAAGCCCTACTATGCCGAGCCGTTTACCAGCGAGGCGACGCCCCAACATCCAATTGGGCGACCAGCCCGGCCACGTGCCGTCTTTCAATAAGGTTTGTGAGCCTTCGATCAAGCGTCTAGGCACCGCCAATATCAACGCCATGGCCATATCTGCTGTGTCGTCTGTTAGAACGCTGGGGGTGTTGGTCACGGTGATGCCACGCGCGGATGCGGCGTTCACATCCACATTGTCCACCCCATTGCCAAATTGGGCGATCATGCGCACATTTTTGCCCAGCGCCCCAATCACCTCGGCATTGAGTTGATCGGTGATGGTGGAAACCAAAATATCGCAATCCTGAGATTGTACGATTAGTTCTTCACTGGTTTGGGGGCGATCTTCGCCAATAAAGTGCGTATCAAACAAAGCCGCCATGCGCTCTTCAATCAGCGCGGGCAACCGTCGGGTCACAAAAATTTTGGCAGTTGATCCTGTCATTCAAACCTCATATTGGCTATAATCCGGTTCAGCATTAGCTGCACAGTCTTAGCTATACCTTAAGGTGTATTTGGCTAATTGTTATGTGAATTCTTTGCCACTGAAAAGAGCTTCTCCCCGAATGTCAAAAATCAAAACCACACGCCAATCCCTTGCTCGGCATATCATTGTCTTGTTCTTAGCGCTTAGCACCGCGCTGTTGGCGGGTCAGCCGGTGGTTTTGGCGCAATCGGTTGGCGCATCGGGTTTGCCCTTACCCCGTTTTGCTTCGCTTGGCTCGTCCAAGATCAATGTGCGTGTGGGCCCCGGGCAAAAATATGAAGTGGCTTGGATTTTTGTGCAGAACGGCCTCCCCATCGAAATTGTTCAAGAATTTGATGCTTGGCGCAAGGTGCGTGATTCGGAGGGTGCTGAAGGTTGGATCCATAAAACCCTATTGTCGGGCCGTCGCACAGCATTGGTGACCCCCTGGCTTGATGAAGCTGTTTCGGGCACTCCAATTTATGCCCGCGCTGATGCCACGGCACCCCGGCGGGCCATTTTGCAGCCAAAAGTTTTGGTGAGCGTAGACAATTGCGCGGACAATTGGTGCAAAATCAGCGGGCGCTATAAACCTGACGCATCAACGGACAAAAGCGACAATTTCTCTGGCTGGATCAATCAAGTCGCTTTGTGGGGCGTTTATAAAGATGAAAAGGTGAAATAGCCCCGGGCAATCTAGCCTGCGCTTTTTACCCGTACCACCACATCCACATGGGTGATCTTCATGCCTTTAGGCGCCTCAGGCAAACCACTGATTTCAATGTCATTGGTGGGGATATCGACCACCCGGTCTTCATCCTCAATAAAGAAGTGATGGTGATCCGAAGTGTTGGTATCAAAATAGGTGCGGGCCGCATCAACTGTGACTTCGCGCAATAGGCCTGCATCTTTGAATTGGCGCAAGGTGTTGTAAACGGTGGCCAAAGACACGGTGACCCCGTCCGAACCTGCTTCTGCATGCAAGGCCTCCGCGCTGACGTGCCGGTGTCCACCACCATAAAGCAAATCCGCCAGAGCCAAACGTTGCCGTGTTGGGCGCAAACCCGCCATCCGCAAAACAGCGGTCAAACATGGTCCGCGTGAGCCATGTGTATATCTTTGATTGCCAATGTGTGCAGTCATCAGTTCTTTTTCGCGTCTATTTGATCTCTAGTTGCGAATTATAGTCAATTTCAGCACATCAAACAACTGACCATTTGTCACGTGGTGAACGTGTGAACTGTTTCGTTCAACTATTGTTGAATTGTACGTCCAATTGCTTGTGGTTTTATTGAATTACGGCACGTTTTTCTGAAGTGGCTCAGAATCACAAAAATGGGCGAAACTAGGGCGCATTTGCTTTGCGAATGTGAACAAAAATGTTATGCACGGCCAAAAGCATGTCTGGGCCGAGCCACGATTAAATTCAAATTTGGCCGCAGCAACCAAAATAAATGAAGGAAGTTTGGCTTATGACAGAACGTGCCAACCAGTTTAGCTACGAAGAATTAATCTTGCACGGCAAGGGCGAATTGCCCGGTCAAGGCGATGCGAAATTGCCAGCTCCCCCAATGCTTATGTTCGACCGCATCACCAACATTAATGCGGATGAAGGTGAATTTGGCAAAGGCAGCGTAACCGCTGAACTGGACCTTAATCCGGATCTTTGGTTTTATAAGTGTCACTTTATCGGTGACCCTGTGATGCCAGGTTGCTTGGGCCTTGATGCTTTGTGGCAAATGATCGGCTTTTATCTGTCATGGGCCGGATCACCGGGCCGTGGCCGTGCATTGGGCGGGTCAATTAAATTTGTTGGCCAAGCCACAAACGACAAAAAGCTGCTAACATATCATGTGGACATCAAAAAACACATGAAGTCACCTTTGCCATTTGGTGTTGCAACCGGTTGGGTCAAAGCTGACGGCGAAATTATTTACAAGGCGGAAAATTTGCGTGTGGGCTTGATCGGCCTAGAAAACAAGTAGCATCGATCTGGCTGCTTTAATGCGCATGAAGAGGGTTATATGAAAAGAGTTGTCATCACAGGCATGGGGATTGTTTCCTCAATCGGCAATAACAAGCAAGAAGTGTTGCAAAGCCTGCACGACGCTAAACCGGGCATAACACGGGCTGAAAAGCACGTGGAATATGGCTTTCGTAGCCAAGTGCACGGTGAGCCGACCCTAGATCCATTTGCCATTCTTGACCGACGCACAACCCGCTTTATGGCGCGTGGTGCCGCGTGGAACTATATCGCCATGCAAGAAGCGATTGAGCAAGCGGGTCTAGAAGAAGACAATATTTCAAACCCACGCACCGGCATCGTTATGGGGTCAGGTGGTCCATCCACTGAAACGCTGATCAATGCAGCGGATTTGACCCGCAAAAACCTCAGCCCAAAACGCATTGGCCCGCTAGCCGTGCCAAAGGCCATGTCTTCAACCGCGTCGGCCACCTTGGCCACCGCGTTTAAGATCAAAGGCGTGAACTACACGATCACATCTGCCTGCGCGACATCAAAGCACTGCATTGGTAATGCTTACGAGCAAATCCAAATGGGCAAGCAAGACATTGTTTTTGCTGGCGGTTCTGAAGATCTTGAATGGTCAATGTCCAATATGTTCGATGCGCTTGGCGCGATGACATCCAAGTACAATGACACCCCAGAGCTTGCCTCTCGCGCCTACGACAAAAACCGCGACGGCTTCATCATCGCTGGTGGCGCAGGCGTTATGGTCTTGGAAGAATATGAGCACGCCAAAGCACGCGGCGCGAACATTCTGGCTGAAATTGTTGGCTATGGCGCAACTTCTGATGGCTACGACATGGTGGCGCCATCTGGTGAAGGTGCCGAGCGTTGCATGCGCATGGCGCTTGAAACGGTTGATCTGCCGATCGACTATATCAACCCACATGCCACCTCAACTCCGGTTGGCGACATCAAAGAAATCGAAGCGATTCGCAAAGTGTTTGGCAATGAAGATAAGTGCCCACCACTTTCAGCAACCAAATCTTTAACCGGTCACTCATTGGGCGCGGTTGGTGTGCAAGAATCGATTTATTCGGTCATGATGATGAACGAAGGCTTCTTGTGTAAATCAGCCAATATCTTCGAACTCGACCCAGAGTTTGCAGATATGCCAATCTTGCAAGAACGTCGCGACAATCAATCCATTGGCTGCGTCATGTCCAACTCGTTTGGCTTTGGTGGCACCAACGCCACTTTGGTGTTCAAACACAAAGACGCTTAGTTTCTCGGGTTCCCCAACCTAGAAACCCAATTCTGGCACCAATTGGCGGGGGTGCCGGGGAAGCGCCGAAGGCGCGACGGCGGCAAGAAAACTCGGGGGTGCCGGGAAAGCGCCGAAGGCGGCATTGAAAAATCTAAAGGGGCCTCTTGGCCCCTTTTTGTTGTTGAATCTCTTCCAAAAGGAGTAAAAATGGCTGATCCAATTTATGCCATTGGCGATATTCACGGCCAACTCGAAATGCTGCACACAACGCTTGAAAAAATCGAGCGGGATGGCGGCAAGGACGCAAAAATTGTCTTTCTGGGTGACTATGTAGATCGAGGCGAAAACTCCAAAGCCGTTGTTGAGCTTTTGATGAATGGCGTGCAGTCGGGCAAAAACTGGACTTGCCTGTTGGGCAATCACGACCGCATGTTCACCATGTTTTTGGAAGATTATCCCCGCACCGACTATCGCCTAAAACCGGGATATGATTGGTTCCACAAAAATATCGGCGGCATTCAAACCATGGCTTCCTATGGGGTTGAGGTGCACAGTGAAAGTCGGCTTTTTCAAATTCACGAAGATGCAAAAAAGGCCGTACCACAAACACATCTGGATTTCCTGACCAACCTGCCCCTGACCCGCGTTGAAAGTGATTTGCTGTTTGTTCATGCTGGCATTCGGCCAGGTGTTGCATTGGAAAATCAACACCCCGACGATCTTGTATGGATAAGAGAAGGCTTCTTGGATCATACCGCCCCCCACCCATTGCTTGTGGTGCACGGCCACACAACCATCGATGCACCCACCCATTATGGCAACCGGATCAATTTGGATTCAGGCGCTGGCTACGGCAACCCGCTTTCAACGGCGGTGTTTGAAGGAAAAAACAGTTGGCTGCTCACCAGAGATGGTCGAGAAACATTGACACCCTAATGGTTTGAGCGCCAGGGATTGAAACCCGCTGGGACAGATGTTTTTGCTTTTCGGTTGAGCAAAACTCTGTAGAATGAGCGATGTAATCGTTTGCATTGTGTCATAGCTAAAAAGAGGAAACATGGATGCGGATTTTATTTACAGGTGGATCAGGCAAAGCGGGACGCCATGCGGTGGCCTATTTGCTTAACAAGGGACACAGAGTGCTCAATGTTGATCGTGTGCCGTTAGATTTACCCGGCGTCGACAATCGTCTAGCCGACATCACCGACGCAGGGCAAATGTTTGACGTTATGGCGAGCTATGCCGGTTTTGACGAACTTGAACCAGGCAATGGGATGCCAAAATTTGACGCTGTCGTGCATTTTGCAGCCATTCCGCGTCTGCTCTTAACCTCTGACAATGAGTGTTATCGCATCAATACGATCGGTACCTACAATGTCATTGATGCGGCAGTGAAACTTGGCATTCGCAAGATAATCTTTGCATCTTCAGAAACCACTTATGGCGTGTGTTTTGCGGATGGTGAGCGCAAACCTGAATACATACCAATCGATGAAGAGCACCCAGTTATTCCAGAAGACAGCTACGCAATGTCAAAAGTCGTAAATGAGGTCACGGCACGCAGTTTTCAATGCCGCAGCGGCTTCGATATTTACGGCCTACGTATAAACAACGTCATTGAACCGCACGAATATCAGCAAAATTTCCCTGCCTACATGGCCGATCCGTCGCTGCGCAGAAGAAACATTTTTGCCTATATTGATGCGCGAGATTTGGGCCACATGGTTGACCAATGTCTTTCAACAAATGATCTTGGTTTTGAGATTTTTAATGCATCGAACGACGATCATTCTGTAGGGGCGAATTCGGCTGAACTGATTGAACAATTCTACCAAGACGTTCCACAAAAGGGTGAAATTGGACCAAACCAAACATTC
>NZ_CAKZPW010000065.1:0-4323 GCF_937139385.1 uncultured Maritalea sp.
CAGCTTGCGCAGGGCGGGGGCGACATCCGGATGGGCGGGCATGGAGCCGATGAGAGATTTTAACTCGGCCACGTCCTCATCACTGATCGTCACGCCCTTGTTTGCGCCGACCATCTGCAAGACACCCCCCGCCAGCGCACCGAAGGGGGCATAGCGGCCCGAGAGGGTCATGGTCTGCGAATAGAGGATCAGTTCGGCAAACCATTCGCGCAGGACCGAGGCGTCGCCGAACACCCGCGCGAACAGCGGCTCCAGCGTCGTGATGTCGAGCAGGGTCTCGTTCACGTCGAAGACGATTGTAGAGACGGGCTTTTGATCGGGCATGGGGGTCCTTCCGCTTATGACGGGCAATGCGCCCCGTCACTGTGAAGAAACCCCCCGTTCTGTCAAAAGGTTTCAGACGCCCAGGCGGTCGCGCAGCCCGTACCACCAAGAGCCCATCACCGAATAGGGCACCCGAAGCATGCGCCCTCCGGGGAAGGGGAACCATGGCACATTGGCGAAAACGTCAAAGCGGGTCAGATCGCCGTCGATCGCCTCGGACAGGATACGCCCGAAAGTATGCGAGCCGGTGACGCCGTGACCGCTGTAGCCATGGGCGAAATAGGTGTTGTCACCAATCCGGCCCATCTGCGGCACGCGGCTAAAGGATAGGGCGAAATTCCCGCTCCACGCGTAGTCGATCTTCACGTCTTTCAACTGGGGAAAGACCTTGTCCATGTTGCGTTTCAGCTTGGCCTTAATGTCGCGCGGGTCCGCGCCGCCATAGACCGTACCGCCGCCGAACAACAAGCGCTTATCTGCAGACAATCTATAATAATCTAGAATATAGCGCACGTCTTCGACGCAGGTGTCGGTTGGCAATATACCATTTGCGATGTCATCTGATAGCGGCTCTGTCGCCATAATTTGTGTTGAAACGGGCATGACTCGCGATTTCAGTTTACGTGATGCATCGCCCAGATATGCATTCCCGCAAAAGACGATGGTCTTACATCGAATTTGGCCCTGATCAGTTAGAACAAGTTGGTCTGCGTCCGCTTTTTGCGTCGATATGACCCGTGACATTTCAAAGATTTTGCCGCCGAGTTTTTCAATGGCCGCCGCTTCGCCAAGTGCTAGGTTGAGCGGGTGCATATGGCCGCCCGAATGGTCGACCAAACCACCAACATACGCATCCGTTTTGACGTATGTCGCAATCTGCGCCTTATCTAGCATCTCGTGGTCGTTCATGCCGTGTTTAGACCACAGCGCTTTTTTTGCTTCCAATTCTCGCATTTGCTTTTGAGTGAATGCCGCAAAAACGTTCTTTTCTTTCAGGTCACACTTGATGTCGTAGGTTGAAATCCGTTCGCGAATGATCTTGCCGCCTTCGGTGACCAGACCTCCGACAAAACCTGCAAACTCGTCACCATAGCGTTTCTGGATGGTGTCTAGACTTGCATTGAGCCCGTTGACGATTTGCCCGCCATTGCGGCCAGAAGCGCCCCATCCAACTTTTGCCCCTTCGACCACCGCTACTTTATATCCGCGCTCAAGCAAATGAAGCGCCGTAGATAGGCCGGAATAACCTGCGCCGACAACGCAAATGTCCGTCTGAAACTCTCCCACCAAAGCAGGGCGGTTTGGCGCCGGATTGGCTGATGCAGCATAGTAGGAATTGACGTGCTCTTGTTCACTTGAACTCGTGTTTGCGAGGCTCATCAAACGGTCTCCAAATAACTGGCGAACTCTCGGTCCGTCACTTGCCGAAAAATTTGGTTTAATTCTTGCTGCTTGCAGGAACTTAGGTTTTCGATCATTTGCTCGCTGAATATGGTGGGCAAGATTTTGCCGCCACAAAACGCGTCTATTGCGGCTTGCCAATTGGTTGGAATGAAGTTTTCAGATTTCTCATATGCGTTCCCAACAACTGGGCTTGGCGCCGACAATTTGCTCTTTATGCCATGCAAAGCGCCGCCGAGCACTGCAGCCAGGACCAAATATGGGTTGGTATCGCCGCCAGCGACACGATGCTCAATCCGACGTGCTTGATGCGGACCGCCGGGAATTCGGATTGCTGCAGTTCTGTTCTCATATCCCCACGATATCCCGGTTGGTGCGTGCGTATTTTCAGCAAAGCGACGGTAGGAATTGTAATGTGGCGCGAAAATCAGCGTAGATTCTTCCATTGTTGAAAGCAGTCCGGCAATGGCAGACCTCATGACGTCGCTACCATCTTCAGTGCCATCGTCGAAGACATTGTTTCCGTCTTGATCCAACACCGAGAAGTGCATGTGAAAGCCGTTGCCCGCGCGGTTTATGTATGGCTTAGCCATAAATGTCGCTGCCATGCCGTGCTTGTGAGCAATACCCTTGACCGCGCGCTTGAAATAAAGGGCATCATCGGCCGCTTTCAGGGCATCATCTTGGTGGTTCAGGTTCACTTCAAACTGCCCTGCACCACCCTCAGAGATAACAGCATCCGCTGGGATATCCTGTAGCATGCAGGAATCGTACAAAGCGTCCAGAAACTTAGAATTATCCGCAATAGCATCCAGCGAAAGCACATCATTCTGGGAAAAATCAAGTTCGCGCGAGTTTGGCGGCGTTGGCCGATGACCGGAATTATCAACCAGGTAGAATTCCAATTCAGTCGCAACGACTGGTGTTAGCCCCATTAGTTCGTATTTGCTCAACACGTCGGCCAAGGCATTTCGTGGGTCACCAAGATATGGAATGCCCTCTGCATCGTGCATGGTTACTGGGATCAGAGCTGTTGGCCGATCGCTCCAATCTAATGGAACGGCACCGCGACTGGTTGCTAAACAGATACCATCTTGATCACCGCTAGCCATAACAAGTGGACTATCTTCAATATCGTTCCCCCAAATATCAACAGAACACGACGAAGTGGGCATGCGAATGCCTTCTTTTAGCACTTTTTCCATTGAGGAAGCGGCAAGGCGTTTGCCCCGCAACAATCCATTGATGTCGCAAACGCCGACGATCAGATTCACATATTCGTTTGGTCGACTCAATTCAAACTCCCTGCCACATCACGAAAAATTTCAAACATCTTGGCTATTTCGAAAAATGTGATATCATTTTTATAAAAAGTATCACTAAGAGAAAAATTGTCAATCATTTAGAGAGGTGATATTGCCCTCCAGCATGATAAAAATCGACCAAAAACCAACAGATCGCAATTCCCTTTTTCTGCACGCCAACAATCGGGAAAAAGGGGTAACTGCTCAGGAGCATATTTACGCCCAATTGCGCGATGCGATCATGCTTGGTCGGTTTCGTCCGGGCATGTCTGTGACCATTCGCGGATTGGCCGAACTATTGAAGACCAGCCCTACCCCGGTTCGGGAAGCCCTGCGCCGCCTATCATCTGAAAATGGGCTCGAACTCTTGCCGAACAGAAGAATTGTTGTGCCGCGCATGACGGCAGAACGATTGGAAGAACTCATCGAAACACGTGTCGAGCTGGAGCGGTTTTCCGCCGTGCGTGCCCTGCCCTTTATCAACGACCGCCTCATTGACGAATTAGAAGTCATTGACGCAAGAATTGATAAAGCGGTTTTGGCTGGTGATCGCGACAAACAAATTAGAGATAACCAACTATTCCACCGTACGATTTATTGCGCCAACCCAGACAATATCCGCATGCCCATGGTTGAAAGCGTTTGGTTGCAGCTCGGCCCATTTTTGCGCATCGCTTTGCGCGAGATGGGCGATTTTTACAAGATTGACCGCCACAAAGAAGCGATAGCGGCGTTGCGCGCCCGCGATCCCAAACTACTTCGTGCAGCCATAGAAGCTGACGTGCGGGACGGCGTTGGCCAACTTGGACACGACGCCGTCGCCACTATTCTGAGCGAAAGCTAAGCGGGAATCGAGACCGCTTTGATTTCCAAGAAGTCTTCGAGCCCATAATGGCCACCTTCGCGCCCTGTGCCAGACATTTTGTAGCCACCAAATGGTGTGCCGTAGCCAATATCTGAATTGTTAATATGGACCATACCTGCACGAAGTTTGCGGGCAATCCGCATCGCCTTTTCGGGATCATTGGTCTGCACGGCAGCGGCCAATCCGTATTCAGTGTCATTGGCAATGGCAATTGCTTCTTCTTCGGTATCAAAAGGGATCAATGCCACAACGGGTCCAAACACCTCTTCGCGGGCGATGCGCATATTGTTGTTTACATTGCCAAAAACAGTAGGCTTCACATAGAAACCGCTTTTCACATTTTCTGGACGCCCAGTTCCGCCGGCCAACAAAGTGGCGCCCTCATCAATACCGGCCTGAATAAGCGCTTGCACACGGTCAAATTGCAAT
>NZ_CAKZPW010000066.1:0-1421 GCF_937139385.1 uncultured Maritalea sp.
GTCCGATGTGGTGCCCTTCCTCATTGGGGTCTCCAACTTTCTGTCCGTTTGCCGCATCCGCTGCCACTTTCATGGCCTCGTTATAGATCGACCGCTCCACAAGCATGCGCGTTCTAGCGTTGCAACTTTGACCGGAGTTTGAAAAAACACGACGTGTTTCGCGCTTCACAACATCTAGCGCACCGTCTTCGTCAAAGATGATATTCGGCGACTTGCCGCCAAGCTCCAGGGTTACTTTTTTAACGTTCTCCGCAGCGTCTTTTGAGACGGCAATCCCTGCTCTCGTTGAACCTGTGAATGACATCATGGCCACATCAGAATGTTGGGAAAGTGCGGCACCTACATTTAGACCATCACCATTTACAAGGTTGAAAACGCCCGCAGGAACGCCAGCTTCATCCAAAATCTCAGCATACAAGATTGCGTTCAGTGGTGTGATTTCACTTGGCTTGAGAACCACAGTGCACCCTGTTGCTATGGCTGGAAGCACTTTCAACGCGATTTGATTGATCGGCCAGTTCCACGGCGTTATCAAACCACAAACGCCGATTGGCTCTTTAAAAATCAAATCGCCATTTGGCTCTTTGGTCTCAAATTCAAATCGTTCAAGCGCGTCGATAAAGCCTTCAAGGTGGCCAACCCCAACGCCTGCTTGCGGACCATGGGCCAGCTTGTGCGGCGCGCCCAATTCCAGTTTGATTGCTTCTGCGACTTCGCCTTGGCGTTTTTTGTAGACCTCAAGAATTTGTTTGAGCAGGGCAAGACGCTCTTCTTTTGATGTCTGTGAGAATGTATCAAATGCTTTTTTTGCAGCCGCAACGGCTTTATCTACGTCAGCTTTCGAACCAAGCGAGATTGTTGCAACCTGTTTCTCGGTTGCCGGGTTGATCACATTGAAATCGTTGGGCACGGTTGGTGCCACCCATTTGCCATCGATGTAGAATTCGCGTTTTTCAATCATAGTCATTTGGTTCGTTCCTCGAACAAAGTTCCGCAATCGCAGCTAATTTGGGGCATTATCGTTACACCGATTTTTGGGCCAAAAGACAAAGCCAATCATGTGCGATGGTTGCTGCCGCAATGGCAGTAATTTCAGAATGGTCATAGGCGGGCGATACTTCCACCACATCCAGACCTATTAGGTTGAGACTACCTAGGCCACGTAGAATTTCAAGGGCTTGCCAAGAGGCCAAACCGCCAACTACTGGCGTGCCGGTGCCGGGAGCAAATGCTGGGTCCAAACAATCAATGTCAAAGCTAATGTATGCAGGTTGGTCGCTGGCGCGTTCTAAGATGCGCTCAATCGTTTTATCAACCCCGTTTCGATGAACCCAAGGTGAAGTCAGAATCTCAAAGCCCATCGTTTGGTCGTTGTGGGTCCGAATGCCCACTTGGATCGAATGGTTTGCGTCGATCACCCC
>NZ_CAKZPW010000067.1:0-4576 GCF_937139385.1 uncultured Maritalea sp.
GGTTTTCACGCGGCCACGCTCATCAAGCTCAACGCCTGCCGCTTCTAAACCAAGACCTTTTGTATAAGGCGTACGGCCAATGGCCACCAAAATCACATCAGCTTCAATGTCTTCAGCGGCACCGCCAGCTGCAGGTTCAACTGTCGCTTTAAGAACATCGCCAGATTTATCAACACCGGTCACCTTTGTGCCCAGTTTGAATTTAAAGCCTTGTTTTTTCAGCGTGCGCTGGAAGTTCTTTGCAATCTCGCTGTCCATACCGGGCAAAATGCGGTCAAGGAATTCAACAACGGTAACCTCTGCACCCAAACGCGACCAAACTGACCCAAGTTCAAGACCGATCACGCCCGCACCAACGACCAGCATTTTCTTTGGTACTTCTTTAAGTTCCAAAGCGCCGGTTGAAGTAACAACGCGTTCTTCGTCAATCTCAATGCCCGGCAAATTTGCTGAATCAGAACCCGTGGCGATCACAATATTTGTGGTCTCAAGCACTTGCTCGGATCCATCATCCGCGGTCACTTTCACCTTGCCCGGTGCTTCAATGGTACCAAGACCATGGAAGGCGGTGATTTTGTTTTTCTTGAGCAAAAACTCAATGCCAGTGGTGTTTGAAGAAACCGTATCATCTTTGTGCTTCAGCATGGTGCCAAGATCAAGCTCAGGCTCAACCTGAATGCCCAGTTTTGCAAATGTGTGGTTGGCTTCTTCAAAAAGCTCTGATGCGTGCAACAACGCTTTTGAAGGAATACAGCCAATGTTCAGGCACGTGCCGCCATGGGTGCTGCGTTTTTCAACAACCGCAACTTTCATGCCCAATTGCGCCGCACGAATTGCGCCAACATAGCCACCAGGGCCCGTTCCGATAAAGGTGAGATCAAACTTGTCCGACATAATTGCCTCGTAAAAGATTATAAACCCGATTTATGACGAATTTGCTTCGCCTTATTATGATTGGGAGAGAGAGGAAATTGGCGCGCAACACGTTATGCTGCGCGCCGATTAGAACTAGAGATCCAAAACCAAGCGCTGTGGATCTTCCAAGCTTTCTTTTAGGCGCACCAAGAAGGTCACAGCTTCTTTGCCGTCAACAATCCGGTGGTCATATGAAAGCGCTAGATACATCATTGGGCGAATCACAATCTCACCATTCACAACCACAGGGCGTTCTTGGATTTTATGCATGCCCAAAATACCAGATTGTGGTGCATTCAAAATTGGGGTCGACATCAATGAGCCGTAAACACCACCATTTGAAATGGTAAAGGTGCCGCCCTGCATATCAGCCATGGACAATTCGCCATCGCGTGCTGCACGGCCCAATCGGCCAATTTCTTGCTCGACTTCTGCAATGCTCATCTGATCTGCATTACGAACCACAGGGACAACAAGGCCCTTTTCGGTTCCAACAGCGACCCCAATGTGGGCGTAGTTTTTGTAGATTAGATCATTGCCATCAATCTCAGCATTAACCGCTGGAATTTCTTTGAGTGCATGCACAACCGCACGGGTGAAAAAGCCCATGAAGCCAAGTTTTACGCCATGCTTTTTCTCAAACAAATCCTTATACGACTTGCGCAAGTCCATCACAGGCTTCATGTCCACTTCGTTAAAAGTGGTCAACATGGCCGCTGTGTTTTGCGCCTCTTTTAGACGTGTCGCAATTGTTTTGCGCAGACGGGTCATTTTCACCCGCTCTTCGCGCGGCGCATCATCAACATTTGAAGGGGCACGCGCTGGCGTAGGGGCTGCTTTGGTCACCGCCGTGGTGCCTAAGTTCGCAACGGCTGAAAGCACGTCTTCTTTCAACACCTGACCACGCTTGCCAGAACCGGCAACGTCAGCGGCATCCATATTTTTCTCAGCAAGCATTTTTGCAGCAGATGGTGCAGGTGGCATTTCAGTGCCCCCAACAGCAGGAGCTGCCGCTGGCACTTGTGCAACGGGCGAAGGTGCTGGTGCTGCTGTAACCGCAGCTCCACCTTCACCAGGCTGAACACGGGCAAGCAATGCACCAACTTCAACCGTCTCACCACTCTCAGCGAGAATTTCAATCACCGTACCGGCAACTGGAGAGGACACATCCATCGCCGCTTTGTCGGTTTCAAGTTCAACGATTGCCTCGTCCAACTCAACCCGATCGCCGACTTTTTTGAACCATTGGCCAACATCTGCTTCAACAACAGATTCGCCCGCTACCGGCACCACAATATCTACTGGCGCTGCATCATTTTTATCTTCGCTCGCCATGCTGGCCTCGCTCGTTTCTTGCTTGTTTTGACTTTGTTCGGTTGGTGCCGCTTTAGCACCATCCGCAATGACTCCAATTAAAGCGCCTACTTCCACCGTTTCACCTTCTGAAAAGCTTATCGCTTCCAGAACGCCGCTTGCCGGTGCACTCACTTCAATTGTTACCTTATCCGTCTCCAGTTCAACCACCGGTTCGTCCGCATTAACGGCTTCCCCCGGCTTTTTGAACCATTGCCCAATCGTGGCTTCTGTCACGCTCTCGCCAAGAGTGGGCACTCGAATTTCAACAGACATTACGTCGAATTTCCTATCTAAATTCTGTTGTCAATTACTCTGCAAACGCCTCATCCAAGAAGGCCTGCAATTGCGCCAAGTGCGTGCGCATCAAGCCAGTTGCTGTAGAGGCAGAAGCCGCACGACCCACATAACGTGGACGCTCACCTGCCCGATCCATTTGCTCCAATACCCATTCAACATAGGGCTGAATAAAGAACCAAGCGCCCATGTTTTTCGGCTCTTCTTGACACCAAACAACTTCAGCGTTTTTGAACCGCGAAAGTTCGTCATGCAAAGCCTTTGCAGGGAACGGATAGAGCTGCTCAAGCCGCATCAAATAGACATCATCCACACCACGTTTTTCGCGATCTTCAAGCAGGTCAAAATAGACCTTGCCCGAACAAAGGATCACGCGACGGATCTTGTCATCGGATTGCAGTTTGATTTCTGTCTTGCCGTTCGGGGCCTCCGCATCATCCCACAATAAACGGTGGAATGTGCTATTGGGTCCCAATTCCTCAAGCGTTGAGGTGCAACGTTTGTGACGCAGCAAGCTCTTTGGTGTCATCAATAGCAAAGGTTTGCGGAAATCGCGCTTCAATTGTCGACGCAAAATATGGAAATAGTTCGCCGGAGTTGTACAGTTCGCCACTTGCATATTGTCTTCCGCACAAAGCTGCAAATAACGCTCCATACGCGCTGAAGAGTGTTCAGGGCCTTGGCCCTCATACCCGTGTGGCAACATCAGCACCAAACCGGACATGCGCAACCATTTGCGCTCACCTGACGATATGAACTGATCGATCAGCACCTGCGCGCCGTTCACGAAATCACCAAATTGCGCTTCCCAGATGGTCAGTGCATTTGGCTCTGTCAATGAATACCCATATTCAAACCCAAGCACCGCCTCTTCTGACAGCATCGAGTTGATCACTTCATAGCGCGCTTGGCCCGGATCAACATTATTGAGCGGAGTATATTGCGCGCCTGTTTCTTGATCATGGATCACCGTGTGGCGCTGCGAAAAGGTGCCGCGCTCGCAGTCCTGACCGGATAAACGCACTGGATGGCCTTCGCTAACCAAGGAACCAAAAGCCAATGCTTCAGCCAACGCCCAATCAACACCATCACCAGCCTCAATCACCTTGCGGCGATTGTTCATGAAACGTTTGATGGTTTTATGGGCGCTAAAGCCTTCAGGAACTTCCGTGATCTTGTTGCCCAAAGACACCAAACGATCAATTTCAACGCCAGAGTTGCCGCGACGCGCACCATCTTCAGCCATAGAGAGGTTTTTCCAAGCCCCATCCATCCAATCGGCCTTGTTTGGCTTATAATCATCGCCTGCATCAAATTCGGCTTGCAAATGTGTGCGCCAGTCTTCGATCAACTGATCAACTTCTTTTGCACTCAACACGCCCTCAGCAACCAAACGGTCAGCATAAATTTGCAAAGTCGTGCGATGCGCGCGAATGCGTTTATACATTTCTGGTTGCGTAAAGGAGGGTTCGTCGCCTTCATTGTGACCAAATCGACGATAGCAGAACATATCGATCACAACAGGCTTCTTGAACTTTTGGCGATATTCAATCGCCATCTTAGCGGCAAAAACCACGGCTTCAGGATCATCGCCATTCACGTGCAACACGGGGGCTTCAATCATTTTCGCCACATCGGTTGGATAGGGCGAAGACCGAGAGTACATCGGCGCCGTTGTAAAGCCGATTTGGTTATTGATGGCGATATGAATTGTACCGCCCGTTTTGTAACCATCTAGTTGTGATAATAAGAAAGTTTCCGCGACAATGCCTTGCCCAATAAAGGCGGCATCACCGTGAAGCAAAATACCAATTACTTTTTCGCGGTCCGTATCACCTTTTTGACGCTGCTTGGCTCGTACTTTACCTAAAACAACCGTGTTTACACATTCCAAATGGCTTGGGTTTGCGGCCAATGACAGGTGAACAGTTTTGCCTTCAAATTCCCGATCAGAAGATGTCCCTAAGTGATATTTAACATCACCTGACCCTTGCACATATTCAGGGTTGGC
>NZ_CAKZPW010000068.1:0-3491 GCF_937139385.1 uncultured Maritalea sp.
TGGCGATACGATCCGCATTTCCCTGACCCCCGAACCAGATGGTGATCGCTGTTTGGAAGTGGAAGTGGCTCAGCAACTTTTGCAAACTATGGGTTTCCGTCAGTTCTTGCCCGTTGTCACCGCTTGTCCGGGCTGCGGGCGCACCACTTCAACCGTGTTTCAGCAATTGGCCAAGGATATTCAGGATCACCTCAATACCTCCATGCCAATATGGCGCGAAAAATACCCCGGCGTTGAAGGTATGAGCGTTGCCGTGATGGGCTGCATCGTCAACGGGCCGGGCGAATCAAAACACGCAGACATTGGCATTTCACTGCCCGGCACCGGCGAAACACCTGCGGCACCTGTGTTCATTGACGGGCAAAAAGCCAAAACCTTGCGCGGCGCAGATATTGCGGATCAGTTTAAACTGATGGTGGCGGAATATATTGAAGAGCGATTTGGTACTTAAAGCATAAGAGGAATTATGACCGACAAAACAATTGCGCACGAACGCGTGGAAATGGCCCGTAAAGGCGAAAATCCATGGGTGATTTGCCAAATGCCGTCCGGTTGGGCGGTGATGTGCGATAAACAGGTGCAACCTGGGCAAATTATTCTTTTGTCAGACCCGTGTGTTTATTCACTCAATGATTTGAGCGGTAATGCACGCGCTCAATATTTGGCGGATATGGCGCTGATCGGGGATGCATTGCTGGAAGCGACCGACGCTTATCGCATTAATTATGAGATTTTGGGCAATACCGACCAAGTGCTACATGCACATATCATCCCACGTTACATGTCAGAAACTGATGAGAAACGAGCGCATCCGATTTGGTTCTATGATTGGCACGGTTCTGCCGATTTCTCCGAAGAAGAATTTGGCGCATTGCGCGACAAAATCAGGGTCGCGATTGAAAAACGAATTCCCGCGGAGGTTTGACAGTTGGTTGAAGGGCTCAGCCATATCACATTTATCGTGAAAGACTTGGACCAAATGGAGCAGGTCTTGGTCAATGTGCTTGATGCCAAAAAGATTTATGATAGCGGCGACAAACAATTTTCTGTTGCTAAAGAGCGTTTTTATGACGTTGGCGGTATTTGGGTGGCTGTCATGATCGGCGAACCCTTGCCGACACAAACCTATAATCACGTTGCCTTCAAAATCTCAGATGATGAATATGACCAGCGTCTCGCCGCCATAAAGGCGCTAGGGTTAAAAGTCTTAGATGGTCGAAAACGCGTGGCGGGTGAAGCGAGATCGATCTATTTTTATGATCACGACAATCATTTGTTCGAATTGCACAGTGGAACGCTTAAAGAGCGTTTGCGCGCATATGCGCAATAAGCCGTTTTTTGCAATCTAACGTTTTTTCGCCAGCACCCAAAAAGAATCACCATCTTCCATTTCAGTATATTGCTGCGCATCAATCAGTTCAAAATGTTGCGCCAACCGGTCCGTTACATCTTTGATGGAGCGGTAATAAAAGGTCATGCCGTGAATTTCCATCACCTCGTCGCCGAGCCAAAATGAATGAAAAATCAGGCCCGAATCGTTGAGCGCGTCGCTTTGTTTGGTAAAGCTGAAATTCAATTGCTCATCTGAAAATTGATGCAACACTTTGTTTGAGTAGATGCAATCGAATGTGCGGTCTGTGTTGATTTTTGCCGCGTCCAGCTCAATCAAGTCCGCATCGGGGTGTTGCTTCTTGTAGCGGTCCAAAAAGTAAGTGGAATAATCCGATCCTGTCACCTTGTAGTGCTTGGCCAAAAGGTCCAGATCAACGCCCGGGCCCATGCCCAGTTCCAAAACGCTTGCACCCTTGGCCATTTGTGGTTCCAGCAAAGCAATCAGCGCGGCCCCGTCATAGCCCTTGGCCATTTTGATATAGTCTTCGGCATTCTTGGGGTCATCGTAAAAGGTCATCTATGCCTCCCGTTTGGCAAAATGCGTCACCAACTCATTCATCAAGCGCGCGCGTTCGCCGAACGGTTCTAGCAAGGCTAAGGCGCCTTGCAGTTCTTCGTTCAGCACTTCATGGGCGTGGTCCAGCCCATGGCTGGCGATTAATGTGGATTTGCCTTGGGCGGCGTCTTTGCCTGCGGTTTTGCCCAATTGTGCAGAACTTTTGGTGGCGTCCAAAATATCATCAGCGAGTTGATAAATCCGGCCTGCTGATTCTGCGAATTCTGTCAACTTTGCCAATTGGGCGATGGTTGCATTCGCCATAATGGCACCCATGCGCACTGAGGCGCGGATTATCGCGCCGGTTTTCATGGCGTGGATTAGGGAGATCGTTTCAGGATCATAGCCTTGGCGTTCCCCCTCTATGTCCCGCATTTGGCCGCCGGCCATGCCACCAACGCCTGCGCCTTTCACCAGTTCAGTGATCAGTTGGGTGCGAATGTTTGCGTCTGGGTGGGTGCGTGCATCCGCCAGCACACCAAACGCATGGGTGAGCAAACTATCCCCAGCCAGAATCGCTGTGGCGGGATCAAACGCCACATGCACGGTGGGTTGGCCGCGGCGTAAATCATCATCGTCCATATCGGGCAAATCATCATGCACGAGGGAATAACAATGAACATATTCAACCGCCGCGCCCGCCCGCACCAAATCGCCCTTCGTGTCGCCAATCAGCTCTGCGCTCAGCTTCACCAGCAATGGCCGCAAGCGTTTACCACCGTTCAGTGCCCCGTGCCGCACCGCGTTGATCAAGCGCGATGGGGCAGGGTAAGGCGAAGAAAGGTTCGATTCGCTGAGTTCACGATCAAGGAAATGCTCGACCGAGTTGGCAGAGGCTGTTATGGCATCGCTGAGGCGCATATGGTGGCTTTCAATGCAGCTTTTGTTGTTGCTTGGCGGTATCATGGTTTTAACTGTGATTGGTGCGATATTCAACAAACCACCGCATTACATTTTTTACTAGCCAAGGCGCGCTGAAAGGCGTATATACCCGCCAACTGACAAGAATTTGATGCTCAAGCGGCCCCGCGTTAGAAAATGATGAGGGGCGTTTTTGTTGAATGGAGAGACAAAATGGCAGTACCTAAGGGTAAAATATCTCGCATGAAGCGCGGTTTCCGTCGCTCTGCTGATGGACTTAAAGCAAACACATATGTGGAAGACAAGGACAGCGGCGAATTGCGTCGTCCTCACCACGTTGATCTGAAAACTGGCATGTATCGTGGCCGTCAGATCTTCACACCGAAAGAAGCGTAAGCTTTTATTTCGCTGTGCAGCAGTTTTGAACCGTCTCTCTGCTAAGAGAGGCGGTTTTTTGCGTTTGGGGGTGGCGTGCACGAACGGTGAAGAAACGTTCATTTTGATCAGCGAATTTGGACAAGGCGCTCGCGCCAATATTATCCGTCATCCCTGCGCCGGCAGGGATCCAGGCCGGAGTAAACCACGAACGCATTTGTTGGCGGATATTCTCGCCTGGATCCCGGACTAAATCCGGGATGACGCGCGAGGGGGAGGAGGCGGCGCGGGGGTAACTTTTGTGCTT
>NZ_CAKZPW010000069.1:0-18900 GCF_937139385.1 uncultured Maritalea sp.
GACATAGAAGCCGATGTTGTCTTGGTGTCGATTGGTCGTCGTCCTTATACAAATGGTCTGGGACTTGAAGACGCGGGCGTTACCTTGGATAAGCGCGGCGTGATTGAAACTAATAATTTCAAAACTTCAGCCGAGGGTATTTGGGCGGTAGGCGATTGTATCGCAGGCCCGATGTTGGCCCATAAAGCAGAAGACGAGGGTGTGGCCGTTGCTGAGATTATTGCGGGGCAAGCTGGGCACGTGAACTATGGTGTCATCCCGGGTGTTGTTTACACCAACCCTGAAGTGGCTTCAGTTGGTCAAACTGAAGATGACGTGAAAGCGGCGGGCATCGAGTATAAAATCGGTAAGTTCAACTTCACGGCCAATGGTCGTGCAAAGGCCATGCTGGCAACAGATGGTTTTGTGAAAATCATTGCGGACAAAAACACCGACCGTGTTCTTGGTGCACATATCATCGGTAAAGGCGCTGGTGAAATTATTCATGAATTGGCTGTGTTGATGGAGTTTGGTGGTTCGGCTGAAGATTTGGCCCGCACCTGCCATGCTCACCCCACCATGTCTGAAGCCGTGCGTGAAGCGGCAATGGGCTGTGGTGATGGCACCATTCATATGTAATTGAGCTTATGCTCAATAAGTGATCTAAATGAAGTGCCGGAGATATGCTCCGGCACTTTTTTGTTTGTGGGGATGGATGAATGGCTGAGTTGCCAACTTTGAGTGAGATTGAACAGCGCTACGCACAACTTGAGGGGCAGGTTTTGCGCACACCTACTGTGCAGGCCACATCGGCCAAACTGGCGGATGTGTTGGGATTTGACTTGTTTTTGAAGTTAGAACTGTTTCAACATACGGGCACGTTCAAAGCGCGTGGCGCCCTTTCGGTGATCAGCACTTTAACCAACGCACAAAAAGCAAATGGTATTACCGCGGTCAGTGCGGGAAACCATGCGATTGCGGCCAGTTGGGCGGCGCGAAAGGCTGGAATTTCCGCCAAAGTTGTAATGACCAGAACAGCAAATCCATTGCGTATCGAACGCTCTAAGGCTGAAGGGGCAGAAGTTATTTTGTGTGACGATATCGCCGCCGCATTTGGTGAAGTTCAGCGCTTGGAAAAAGAAGAAGGGCGCACCTTTGTCCATCCGTTCGAAGGGGTAAACACAACCCTTGGCGCGGCAGGGGTTGGCCTTGAATTGATGCAGGACGTTCAAGATTTGGATGCAGTGATCGTATCTATAGGTGGTGGCGGTTTGATTTCGGGCGTTGCAGCGGCCGTGAAATTGATCAACCCCAACTGCAAAGTCTTTGGGGTTGAGCCAACCGGCGCTGCCTCCATGAGCGCGTCACGAAATGCAAATGAACCAGTGACTATGGATGAGATCAACACCATCGCTGATAGTCTCGCGCCACCCTATTCTCTGCCCTACAGTTTTGCCCTTAACCAAGCCTTTGTTGATGAGGTGGTTACGGTCACCGACGATCAAATTTGTGCTGGGCAGGCGCTTTATCAAGAAGAGCTAAAACTGGCGGTTGAACCCGCAGCAGGGGCAACACTTGCAGCAGCGCTTGGGCCCTTGCGCAACAAGGTTGCAGGCAAACGGCATGCACTTATTGTGTGCGGCGCGAATATTGACAGCGCAACTTTTGCAAGCCAAATCGTGCGCGGGCAAGACCATGTGGCTGCGTTGCTTGGCTAAGCGAAATCAATATGTGACCCCGCATAAGCGGGGCCGATATTTTTAACGCTCCAACAATACCCGCTCAACACTATAGCCTGCGTTGCGGAAGCCTTCGACTAGTCCGGTTTCGCCGACCAAATGTAGGGCGCCGACGGCAACAAAAATGGAGCCTTGTTCATGCAAGGCGACCGATTTTTCCACCATGCCTTGGTTGCGGATATCGAGCAACTCGCGCTGGAAACTCAGCATGTCTGCTTCCCCGTCTTTTAGGCTATGGGAATAATGCATCATCAGAGGCAGCATAACGCCGATTTCTTCGTCCAAATACAGCTCGGCTGCAGTTTGCAAAATGTCATCAAAAACACCATCGCGATGTTGCTGGGCCGCGTCATCAAGAGATTTATAAAAGAAGCTTTTGTCGATTTGATCGATGGCTTCAATCTGGTCGCGTACGGTTTCTAGGCCAACCACGGTTTTACCTGCGTCACGGGCTTTATTTTCCATGACCACATCAAGGAAATTGGTGTCGGACAGGCCTTTTTCTACGTCACACATGCTAAAGGCGAGCAGGGAGGCGCTTAGCCAAGGCTGCATGGGTTCAATCTGGTCAAAATCTGAACCGCGCTCGTTCAGCAATTTGTCCACTTCAGCCACTGTTTCAGCGCTAAGATTGTCACTAAGTTTTGCGCCATCTTGTTGAAACATCAATTCGGGCGATCCGCCCATGATGATGCCCATTTCGTAGGCGGTTTTGGATCCATCCAATTCGCCCACGAATGTGTCGGCTGACATAAGTGCGGTTTCAACATTTTTGGGTAAATCCAAAATCCGCTCGTCGGATTTGTGCATGGTGCCGTAAATCCACGACACATGTGCATCATCCTCGTGGCTTATTTTCCAAAATAGGCCGCGCCCATTGGCTGTTGCGTCGGCCTGAGCCTTAATATTGGCATAGGCAGCGGGGTCCATTTGTTGCATCTCTTGATAAAGATTTGCTTGGGTGCAGGCCGTGCTGGCCATTGCGGGGTGAATGGAAAATGCTGCGCTGAGTGTAAGAGCGGCACCGAATATGGTTTTAAACATAAATCTTCCTCGTCAAAATCGAAATGGCCTTTGCCTTTAAATGTGGGTTTGGATCATAGCAATGCAATGACCAAATGGTTTTTAGGACGGAATTTGTACCTTGCGGGCTGCCGCCTCTTTGGCCACCCGATCCATTTGGGTGAAACTGATCACGCCGATCAGCACCATTGCGGCCCCGGCTGCGTGCCAAATGGTGAAGGGTTCACCCAAAACAGAGACCGCTAAACCGATGGTCACAAGCGTTGAAACATTGCCAATCACGGCAGTGGGCTCTGGCCCCACCATGCCAATGCTTATTGAGATCAAATAGGCAGGCACAACTGTTGAAATTGTGGCAACCGCAAACATAAGCATCATGGCGCGCGGCGGCAAAGACAAGTCACTTAAATCGTTGACGATGAAAAAGTGAACGATCACCACCAGCCCTGCGGCAGTCATGGCAATCGAAGTGAACAGCCGTGCGCCGATGCGGTCAATATGGGGTTTGGCCAGCACTTGATAGACCGCATAAGACAGAGCCGCGCCCAGAACGAGGGACGCGCCGATGATGGTTGAGTGGCCATCCAATTGCAGATCTCGGGCAAAGATGACGGCCAATCCGCCGTATGAAATAAAGAGGGCGATCAGCATTTTTGGTTGGAGGGGGCGGCCTTGGAAAATGGCGCCAATCAGCACCACAAAAATGGGGTAGGTCAGCAAAATCAATCGATCAAATTGCGCGGAGATATAGGTCAGGCCGGCAAAGTCCAAATAGGATGCTAAATAATAGCCTAGCGCGCCGATGGCCCCAACGGTTGCCAATGCTTTCCAGGTGAGCAGTTTGCCCTTTGTTTGGGCAACACGGCGGCGATAGCCAAAGTAACCGATTAAAATGAAGAACGGCAGTGCGATGATCATGCGCCATGTAAGCGTGGTAATGGCGTCGACGTTTTCGATCAGCGCCAGCTTGATCAGAATGCCTTTTGTGGCGAAAAAGCTCGCACCAAGCGCGCCGATTAAATAGCCAAGGATGATTTTATTGCCAGAAGTGCCAGAAGTGGTCGACATAATGTGCCTATTTGGATTGATGAGCGATAAGATCGCGGATGAATTGCACGCCTAATTCAACCTGGCTGAGTTCGATATATTCATCTGGCTTGTGGGCTTGATCGATTGAGCCGGGGCCACATACGATGGTGGAAAACCCGCCGTCAGTTTGAAACTGTCCGGCCTCTGTGCCGTAGGGTACGCCAATTGTTTCATTTTTACCCGCCAACCGCATCGCAAGGCTTTTGGCCACATCTTCTTCTGGGGCGGCAAAGCCAGGGGTCCAGACCACGGTTTGGGTGATCGAGCAGTCCGCGTGTTTGGCCTGCATTTCTTTTTCAAGTTCGGCGATTAAGGCGTCAATTCTTTTTACGATGGCGGCATGGTCTTCTTGGGGGAGTACCCGATAGTCATAGGTAAATGTGCAATCGCGGGCGACGATATTGTCTGCGATACCGCCATGGACTTTTCCGACATTCAAAGTGGAATGGTTCGGGGAAAGGGGCAGTCCAACATATGGGTTGGCCAATAATTCATCGTGCAGGTCATTGATGAAATTGATGATCTTTGCGGCATAGCGTGTGGCGCTGACGCCCAAATGGGTCTGGCTTGAGTGGGCTTCTAGTCCGCGCACATGGATGGTGGAGGCGTAAACGCCCTTGTGCATTTCGGCCACTTGCATGTTGGTGGGTTCGCCCACAATCACGGCATCGATTTGGGGTAGGTTTTTTGCCATTTCCTTGATCATGAAGGGCGCGCCCAAACAGCCCAGTTCTTCATCATAAGACAAAGCGATATGGATGGGGCGTTTGAGGTCGCTTTTGAGCATTTCAGGGATAAGCGCCAAACCAATGGCGCAAAAGCCTTTCATGTCGCAGGTGCCGCGACCATAAAGGCGGTTATCCTTTTCCACCACTTCAAATGGGTTGGTGGACCAATCTTGATCCTCCACCGGCACCACGTCAGTGTGGCCGCTCAATATAATGCCACCATCCACATTTGGCCCAATGGTGGCATAAAGATTGGATTTGCTGCCATCTTCATTTGGCACCAAGTGGCTATTGATACCAAGTTCGGCCAAATAGGCTTTTACGTCATGGATAAGAGGTAAGTTCGACTTTGACGATACCGTATCGTGCGCCACAAGACGCGCAATCATGGCTTTGACATGTTCCACCGTTCTCTCCTGTGCATATGGGTGGTCGAGCGACCAAAGGTGCGGAGGGGCAGTCTAGTGTCAAAGAAATGGTTGTGCCAATGCAAAATGCATGAAAACGAGTGGTTTTCTAGCATTGGCGAACAAGTGTGGCGCAGCGCTAGATGTTTGAGGCCATTATGGGCGGTTGATTTGGTCAATCTGGAAAATGATTGGTCCTATAAAATGCCGGCACGGTTTAAAGTCTAGGAGCGCGGATGCGCCTTAAGATAGGCGTCCATGAGTTGGGCAGTGTCGACTTTTGTGTAGATTTGCGTGGTGGAAAGGGACGCGTGACCGAGCAGTTCTTGGATGGCGCGCAGATCTCCGCCACCGGCCAAAAGGTGGGTGGCAAAGCTGTGTCTAAGCGCGTGGGGCGTTGCTGAATTGGGCAGGCCAAAAGCGGAGCGCAATTTTTGCATTTTGAGCTGCACGAGCCGAGGGCTCAATGGCCCGCCGCGTGCGCCCCGAAAAATCGGGTCGTTGTCATTTGGGTGATAAGGGCAGCTCTTTTGATAATCGGTTATGGCATCGTGGATTGCGCTGAGCACGGGAACCATGCGGGTTTTATTGCCCTTGCCGGTGATGCGCAGGGTTTTTTGGTCTTTAAGGTCATTGGCGGTCAATGCCAATGCTTCGGATATGCGCAAGCCCGCGCCATAACATAGCGCCATCACGGCGATGTCGCGTGCAGCGATCCAAGGTTCGTCGTCCAACATGTCGCCTTGATCGACCAACTTTTTCGCGTCGATTGCGGTAAGGGCTTTGGGTAGGGTTTGCTTTTTCTTTGGCGCTTTTATTGCGGCCAAACTGTCTGCGGGGGCATGGCCCTCTTTTTCCAAAAAAGTAAAAAAACTTTTGATGCCCGAAAGTCCGCGCGCCATGGTGGCATTGCACACCCCGGTTTGGCGGCGGTTCGACATGAACGCGCGCCAATCGGCAGGGGTGAAGGAATTTAAGGTTTTTGCGGATACAGGCGCGCCGAAATGATGCGTGAAAAACGTTAGCATTTGCTCCACGTCACGATCATAAGCAACAAGGGTTTTGTCGCTTAAGCGGCGAAGCGAGGATAATTCGTCTTGCCATTGGCCAAGCCAGTGGGCGACTTTTTTGTCTTTGTTGATCAACAGCTCATTCATACCGCCAATTATAGGTGCTGCTTGCTTACCAAAATTGAAATCGCCCTCGTTTTTTTGACGGTCACGATTTAGGCTCTAAGTCACAAACGATTCTTAGAAAGCATCTGATGGGCCAAATTTCTGCCGACATAGTATCCGTTATGGTCAGCGTTGCTGTTGATAGACCATATTCCTATCGGGTGCCGGAGGGGATGAACGTGAGCCGTGGCTCTGTTGTGCAGGTGCCCTTGGGACCGCGCAAGGTGATGGGAGTTGTGTGGGGCGAGCCCAAAGACCAAGTGGCGCACAATCGACTTAAAGACATTGACTTCGCTTTTGATACACCGCCCTTGACCGAAGAGCTGATGGCGCTTGTTGATTGGATCGCCAAATATACTTTGGCGCAACCTGGAATGGTTCTGCGCGGGGTTTTGCGTTCGCCCGAAGCCTTTGGCGACGATAAACCGATTGCCGTTTATCGGTTCTCAGGGGTTTTGCCCGAGCGCATGACCTCAGCCCGTCAACGGGTGATTGATGTGATGGAAGATGGTTTTGCTTGGCAAAAGCGGGCGCTGGTGGGGGAAACAGGCGTTAGCCCTTCGGTAATCGAAGGCATGGTGAAACTCGGGGTGTTGGAGCAAAGCTTTGTGCCACCGCCCCCGATTGTGCAACCGCCAAACTCAGATCATGCGCCTTTGGTGCTAAATGATGAGCAACAGGCTGCGCTTGAATTGTTGCGCGAGCAAAGCCCAAACGAATTTGGTGTGGCGCTTTTGGATGGGGTCACAGGTTCGGGTAAAACCGAAGTGTTTTTTGAAGCGGTGGCTGATTGTTTGCGCGCTGGGCGGCAGGCGGTGATCCTGTTGCCTGAGATTGCATTGACCCACACCTTCTTGAAGCGCTTTGAAGATCGGTTTGGCGCCCGGCCGGGGGAATGGCATTCGGATATGACCCCGGTGCAGCGCGCACGGATGTGGCGGTCGGTGGCGCGGGGTAAAGTGCAAGCGGTTGTGGGTGCGCGTTCAGCATTGTTTTTGCCCTATCCTGATCTTGGTTTGATCGTGATCGACGAAGAACATGATACGGCGTTCAAGCAAGCAGATCGCGTGAACTATCATGCGCGGGATATGGCGGTGGTGCGGGCCCATCTAGCGAAGGCACGGGTGATCCTGTCGTCAGCGACCCCGTCAGTTGAAAGTCGCAACAATGCGGATCAGGGGCGTTATGCCCATGTGAAAATGCTCGGTCGATTTGCAGACGCAAAAATGCCCGATATTACCGCCATCGACATGAAAGAAGACGGGCCAGAAAAGGGCGAATGGATTGCGCCCAAATTGGCGCGTGAGATTTTTGGCGCGTTGGAGAAAAAAGAACAGGTTCTTTTGTTCCTCAATCGGCGTGGATATGCGCCACTGACTCTGTGCCGGGATTGTGGATATCAATATCAGTGTCCTGATTGTTCAGCCTGGTTGGTGGAACATCGGTTTCGAGGTGTCTTATCGTGTCATCATTGCGGGCACGAAGTGCAAAAACCCAAAACATGTAAAGAGTGTGGGGCAGAAGAATCGCTTATTCCCATCGGTCCGGGTATTGAGCGAATCGCTGAGGAAGCCGCGCGGCGTTTTCCTGAAGCGCGGCGTGTTATCCTTTCGTCTGATATGGGGGGCATCGTTGCGGCACGTGAGCGGTTTGAAGAGATCGCGCGAGGTGATTACGATCTGATCATTGGCACGCAATTGGTGGCCAAAGGGCACCATTTCCCCAAGCTGAATTTGGTTGGGGTGCTGGATGCGGATTTGGGTTTGGCCCATGGGGATCCGCGAGCGGCAGAAAAGACATTTCAAATATTGACCCAGGTAACGGGCCGTGCCGGACGGATAGGCAAGGCCGGGCGAGCATTTTTGCAGACTTATGTACCCGAGCACGCGGTGATGCAGGCGATGGTGCGCGGTGACCGTGAGGCATTCTATAAACATGAGCTAAAGGCGCGCGAATCGGCGGGATTGCCGCCCTTTGGCCGTTTGGCTGCGCTAATCATATCGGCAACTGAACATGAAGTGGCGTTTGGCCATGCGCGCGGGTTAGCGGTTATGGCCCCAAAAGCGCCAGATGAAGCGAAGCTGAAATTGTTTGGTCCAGCAGATGCGCCCGTGGCGATGGTTCGGGGGCGACACAGGGTGCGGCTTTTGGTGCAGGCTGACAAGCATTTCGATCTGTCCGGATATGTGCGTTTTTGGTTGCAAGAAGGGCCAAAAGTTACCGGGAACTTGCGGGTGCAGGTCGATATTGACCCGATGAGCTTTTATTGAGAGTCGGCGCTAGTTTTGACAGTTTGATGCCAAACTTTGTGTAAAATTCACAAAAAGTGCCCAACTGCAAATGAGTCTGCCCAATTTTCGCCTCCTGTCTATTGCGCGGCCTAAATGCTTATGGTAGACGGTGCGCGATATCTGAGGAGGGCGCGAGCGTCAGCCTCCTAACACCATGAAAATTCGTGCCGGTATCGCGGGCGGTCGCTCGACGGGACAGGTAAGACGAATTTTTGCAATTGATTGGGGTATAGAGGCTTTGAGCGCACAAAACTCGGTTCTCGTAACAATCGCCCGGCCGTACGCGTCGGCGCTGTTTGATTTAGCGTCTGATGCAAGTGATATTGCGGGTGTTGAAAAGGCTCTTGATAGCCTTTTGAAGCTGATCAATGACAGCACAGACTTTACTGCTTTTTTGAAAAGCCCAGTAATTTCTGGCGACGACAAAACAGCAGTTGTCGAAGCATTGATCAAAAAGGCCAAACTTAAGGGCCTATCAGCAAATTTCTTAAATCTTGTGGCAAAGAACCAACGTCTGTTCGCGTTGCCGCAAATGATTTCTCAGTTCAAAGCGCTTGCTGCAAAGGATCGGGGTGAAGTTCACGCCGAGGTTACCTCTGCTCAGCCGCTTTCGAAAGCACACCAGGACAGCCTTGCTAAGGCTCTGAAAGAGAAAATTGGTAAGGATGTCACGCTTGAGCAGCATGTGGATGCTGATCTTATTGGCGGACTAATCGTTAAGGTTGGTTCTCAAATGATCGATTCCTCGCTCAAGACGAAATTGACAGCCATGAAGATCGCCATGAAAGAGGTCGGCTAATGGATATTAAAGCTGCAGAAATTTCTGCCATTCTCAAAGATCAAATCAAAGATTTTGGGAAAGAGGCGCAAGTCTCAGAAGTTGGGCAAGTACTCTCCGTCGGTGACGGTATTGCTCGTGTATATGGCCTTGACAATGTTCAGGCTGGTGAGCTCGTTGAGTTCCCAGGCGGCATTAAAGGGATGGCCTTGAACCTTGAAGCTGACAACGTAGGTGTTGTTATCTTTGGTTCTGACCGTGCCATTAAAGAAGGCGACACCGTTAAGCGTACTGGCGCAATTGTTGACGTTCCTGTTGGCAAAGAATTGCTTGGTCGCGTTGTTGATGGTTTGGGCAACCCAATTGATGGCAAGGGCCCAATTAAGTCAAAAACACGTAAGCTTGTGGATGTTAAGGCACCTGGCATTTTGCCACGTAAGTCTGTGCATGAGCCAATGTCGACTGGTTTGAAAGCTGTTGATGCGATGATCCCGATTGGCCGTGGCCAGCGCGAATTGATCATTGGTGACCGCCAAACTGGTAAAACCGCTGTTCTTCTTGATACATTCTTGAACCAAAAGCCTGCTCATCAGGGTAAGGACGAGAATGAGAAGCTTTACTGTATCTATGTTGCTGTTGGCCAAAAGCGTTCAACTGTTGCTCAGTTCGTAAAGACTTTGGAAGACGCTGGCGCGATGGAATATTCTATCGTTGTTGCCGCAACCGCTTCTGATCCTGCTCCAATGCAGTTCTTGGCGCCGTTTACCGGCTGTACCATGGGTGAATATTTCCGCGATAACGGCATGCACGCTGTGATTGGTTATGATGACCTTTCAAAGCAAGCTGTGGCTTATCGTCAAATGTCACTTCTTCTTCGTCGTCCACCTGGGCGTGAAGCTTATCCTGGTGACGTTTTCTATCTTCACTCACGTTTGCTCGAGCGTTCAGCGAAATTGAACGAAGATCACGGTTCTGGTTCTTTGACCGCTTTGCCGATCATTGAAACACAAGCGAACGACGTGTCTGCTTATATTCCAACGAACGTGATTTCGATCACGGATGGTCAGATCTTCTTGGAAACAGACTTGTTCTTCCAAGGTATCCGTCCTGCGGTTAACGTTGGTCTTTCAGTTTCTCGTGTGGGTTCATCTGCGCAGATTAAAGCAATGAAGCAAGTTGCTGGTTCTGTTAAAGGTGAGTTGGCTCAGTATCGTGAGATGGCAGCGTTCGCTCAGTTTGGTTCTGACCTTGATGCGGCGACGCAGAAAATGTTGAACCGTGGTGCCCGTTTGGTGGAGCTTTTGAAGCAACCACAATTCTCACCACTTAAAACTGAAGAGCAAGTTGCAGTGATCTTTGCAGGCGTTGAAGGCTATATTGATAGCGTTGGCGTTCGTGACGTGCAAAAGTTCGAGCAAGGTTTGCTTGGCGCATTGCGCGGTACACACAAAGACTTGCTTGATACGATTGCAAAAGAGAAAGCTATTTCTGACGACACACGTGAGAAATTGCATTCAGCGATTGGCGGATACGCCAAGACCTTTGCAGCGTAACAATCTTTAGGTTTTGACAAGGAGCTGAGGTGCTATGCCCTCATTGAAGGACCTTAAAAACCGGATATCTTCGGTCAAATCGACCCAGAAGATCACCAAGGCAATGCAAATGGTTGCAGCTGCAAAGCTGCGCCGTGCGCAAGATAATGCTGAAAGTGCCCGGCCATACGCAGAGCGCATGAATGATGTGCTCGCCGGTTTGGCCGCGGCCTATAAGGGCCGTGACGGTGCGCCGCAGCTACTTGGTGGAAACGGTAAAGACCAGACACATTTGCTTATTGTCGCATCCGCAGAGCGTGGACTTTGTGGCGGCTTTAACTCGTCCATTGCACGGCTTGCTCGTGATCATGCGAATGAGTTGATTGCAAAAGGCAAGACAGTCAAAATTCTTTGTGTTGGCAAAAAAGGACATGACGTTTTGAAGCGTTTGTTCGCTGACCAAATGGAAGGTTTGATCACCTTGCGTGAAGTCAAACAAATTGGCTATGCGAATGCTAAGGAAATTGGCGATCGCGTGTTGGCCATGTTTGATGCTGGCGAATATGACGTGGCGACATTGTTCTATTCAAAGTTTAAATCTGTGATTAGCCAAGTGCCAACGGCACATCAGCTTATTCCCGCTTCTTTTGATCAAGACGAAGAGACCGGCGAAGCCACAAATTATGAATATGAGCCAAGCGAAGAAGCTATTTTGGAAGACTTGCTGCCACGTAATGTGTCTGTGCAAATTTTCCACGCGCTACTTGAAAATGCGGCTGGTGAAATGGGTGCAAAAATGTCCGCGATGGACAATGCGACCCGTAACGCTGGTGACATGATCAATAAGCTTGAAATTAGCTACAACCGTCAGCGCCAAGCTCAGATCACAAAAGAATTGATTGAAATTATCTCAGGCGCGGAAGCGCTCTAAGGCAAACGAGGACAGACCATGGCAGCAAAAGCGAAACAGGTCGGACGCATCAAGCAGGTAATTGGTGCGGTTGTGGACGTGGAATTTGACGGTGATCTACCGCCAATTCTAGGTGCGCTTGAAACAATGAATAATGGCAACCGGATGGTATTGGAAGTCGCCCAGCACTTGGGTGAAAACACAGTACGTACCATTGCGATGGACACATCTGAAGGGCTCGTTCGCGGGCAAGAAGTTGTTGATCTTGGTTCCGCCATTACAATTCCAGTTGGTGTTGAAACACTTGGCCGGATCATGAACGTTATCGGTGAGCCGATTGACGAAGCTGGTCCGATTAAAACCAAAGAAAAACGCGCCATCCACCAAGAAGCACCAGAATTTGTTGAGCAATCTCCAGAAGCTGAAATTCTTGTGACCGGTATTAAGGTTGTGGATTTGCTGGCTCCATATGCGAAGGGCGGTAAAATCGGCCTCTTCGGTGGTGCGGGTGTTGGTAAGACAGTTCTTATTCAAGAGTTGATCAACAACGTTGCGAACAATCACGGTGGTTATTCTGTGTTTGCGGGCGTTGGTGAGCGCACACGTGAAGGTAATGACCTTTACTGGGAAATGATTGAATCAGGTGTGAACAAAGAAAAAGGCTGCGCAGGCTCAAAATGCGCGCTTGTGTTCGGCCAAATGAATGAACCCCCAGGAGCACGTGCTCGTGTGGCATTGACTGGTTTGACCATTGCGGAACAGTTCCGTGATGAAGGCCAAGACGTGTTGTTCTTTGTTGATAACATCTTCCGCTTTACACAAGCTGGTTCAGAAGTGTCAGCTTTGTTGGGACGTATTCCTTCAGCTGTGGGTTATCAGCCTACTTTGGCGACCGACATGGGTGCCATGCAGGAGCGGATTACAACAACATCAAAAGGTTCAGTGACTTCAGTGCAAGCTGTTTACGTGCCTGCCGATGATTTGACCGATCCAGCACCAGCGGCAACCTTTGCTCACTTGGATGCGACAACCGTTTTGAACCGTGCGATTTCTGAAAAGGGTATTTACCCTGCGGTGGATCCACTTGATTCAAACTCACGTCTTCTTGATCCACAGGTTGTTGGTGAAGAGCACTATCAAGTGGCACGTGATGTTCAAGAAATCCTTCAGCGTTATAAATCGCTTCAAGATATTATCGCGATTTTGGGCATGGACGAGCTTTCTGAAGAAGACAAACTTACTGTGGCACGTGCCCGTAAGATTGAACGCTTCATGTCTCAGCCATTCCACGTGGCGGAAATCTTTACAGGTACGCCTGGTATCTTTGTTGGTCTTGAAGACACGGTTAAAGCGTTTAAAGGCTTGGTTGCGGGTGAATATGATCACCTTCCAGAAGCTGCATTCTACATGGTTGGCACAATTGATGACGCCGTGAAGAAAGCACAAAAACTTGCAGCAGCTGCTGCATAAAGAAACGAGGGTTTAATGGCCGAAGGCATTAAAATCGAAATCGTTTCACCAGAAAGTCTGGTGCTAAGTGAGCAGGCATCTGCCGTCACTGTGCCAGGTGCTGATGGTTATTTTACAGTCATGGGTGACCATGCTGCGATGATGACCACGCTAAAAGCCGGCTTTGTGACGGTGACTTCTGGTGGTGCGGAGCGTACCTACTATGTGCAGGGCGGCTTTGCAGATGTGAATGATGCAGGCCTGACCATTCTTGCTGAACAAGCAAAAACGGGCGCTGACTTTGACAAAAGTGAGTTGGATGCGGCCATTGTGAGTGCACAAGAAGCACTTAATGGTGCAACAACTGACCAAGCAAAGCAAGATGCTCAGACAGCGCTTGATGGCTGGAAGAACCTGCTGATGGAAATTGATGTTGTGGGCTTGCCCAACTAGGCAGCACAAACATTGGTAAAATTTGGAACCCGCGTACCTCGTACGCGGGTTTTTTATTGTTTACTTTTAAAATACGGGCTGTTCGATGGATTTAGTAATGTCGTGTTAACGCCCTATTCGACATTGTATCCCTAAATCAAGATGTATTTTTCCAAGTTGTATTTAGTAGATTGCCAATACCAAGTGTTAACCATTTGGTTTTTGTTGGCTGGCATCTTGTAATCAAAGTGTACGCGTTGGGGGATTCGCGCGTCGTCGAAGAGGTCAAAAGAATGAGTGTTTTATCTCGATTAAAGATTGCACATAAACTACCCGCATTAGTCATCGGTGGCGTGATCGCCGTCGGCTTAGGATTGGGCATATCTGGGGTCATGATTGGTTCTTCAGTAATTACACATGCTGAGACTGAAAAACTGGAGACCCTTGCGGATGGTCGAGCGCATGAAATGAAGGCCTATTTGGAAGATCTCCAAACCGACCTTTTGCTTACCGCTGATAATCCGTTCACAGTCGAGGCACTTAAAGCTTTTGATACAGCTTGGGATACGCTTGGCGGTAGCCAAGATAAACTGTTGCAAGATGCCTATATCAAGAAGAACCCCAACGAGCTTGGGTCCAAGCATTTGTTGGATGCCGCGCCCGGTGGTACCAAATATGACAATGTCCACTTGCAGTACCACGGTATTTTCCGCGAACAGCTGAACCAACGTGGCTATTACGATATCTTCTTGTTCGATGATCAAGGCGATCTTGTTTATACAGTATTCAAAGAACTTGATTATGCGACCAACTTCAAAACTGGTGGCGGTCAGTGGGCCGATACTGATCTGGGCAATGCCTTTAGAGCCGGTATCGCTTTGGACAAGGGCGAAAGCTACTTCTTAGATTTTGAACCCTACAAACCCAGCAATGATGCCCCCGCAAGCTTCATTTCAACACCCATTTTTGACGGCAAAACGCGCATCGGGGTTTTGGTTTTCCAAATGCCCATTGATCGCATTAACGCCATCATGGGCGCAAAGGTTGGCTTAGGAGAAACGGGTGAAACTTTGGTTGTGGGCGCAGATCATTTGATGCGCAACGATTCAACGTTCAGCGAAGACAATGATATCCTGCAAACGACCTTCAAAGCGCAAGAAGTTGACGCCGTGATAAACGGTAACGCAATGCATGGTGAGTTCACCGAATACCGAAACGCATCTATGCTTTTTGCTGCCGCACCAATGGAATTTGAAGGCACCACTTGGGCCGTGTTGGCTGTGCAAGAAAAGTCCGAAGCACTGGCTTCGGTTGATACGATGCGCTGGACAATGCTGGCAATCGGCAGTTTCTTGCTTTTGATTACTGCGGCGATAGGGTGGTTCTTTTCGCGCACCATTACGCGCCCCATGTCGAACATCACAGAAACAATGCGCGCTTTGGCAGACAACGACTTGGACGTCACAGTTGACGGCATTGACCGGTCTGATGAATTGGGTTCAATGGCGCGCGCTGTCGAGGTGTTCCGCGAAAACGCTGTCAAAGTTGCTGAGTTGGGTGTCGAAGAAGCAGCCCGTCAAAAAGCCCTCGCTGAGCGCCAAGAAATGATGGAAGAGCTACAACAAAGCTTTGGGATCGTTGTTGGCGCGGCGGCGGCTGGCGATTTCTCGCAGCGGGTTAGCGAAGACATTGCAGATGATGAGATGGTCAAATTGTCACGCAGCGTGAATTCTTTGATCGATACGGTGGACCGCGGCATTAAAGAAACGGGTGAAGTGCTTGCGGCCTTGGCCAATACTGACCTTACCAAGCGCATGGAAGGCAATTATGAAGGCGCATTCTTGCAGCTTAAGAATGATACCAACCGGGTTGCGGATCGTTTGACAGATGTTGTGGGGCAATTGCGCACGACGTCAACCGCTCTGAAAAGCGCGACCAGTGAGATTTTGGCTGGTGCCAATGATCTATCCGAACGCACCACGCGCCAGGCCGCAACGATTGAAGAAACTTCTGCTGCCATGGAGCAATTGGCAGATACGGTTTTGGAAAACGCTAAAGAAGCGGAAAGCGCCAGCGATATTGCGGATAAAGTTCGTGCTACGGCTGAAGAAGGTGGCGATGTCATGCGTCAGGCCAATGAGGCTATGGAGCGCATTACGGAAAGCTCGAACAAGATTTCTAATATCATTGGCATGATTGATGATATCGCTTTCCAGACCAACTTGCTTGCCCTGAACGCTTCAGTTGAAGCCGCGCGGGCGGGTGAAGCGGGCAAAGGCTTTGCCGTTGTTGCGGTTGAGGTGCGTCGTCTTGCTCAGTCTGCTGCCACAGCCTCTTCGGACGTGAAAGTGCTGATTGAGCAATCCGTAAACGAAGTTGACGGCGGTACAAAACTTGTTTCACAAGCCTCTGACAACCTTGGCGTTATGCTGGATGCAGCACGGACCAACAACGAATTGATGGTTTCTATTGCTGATAAGAGCAAATCCCAAGCTTCAGCAATTGAACAGATCAATACCGCTGTTCGTGAGATGGATGAAACCACTCAGCACAATGCAGCATTGGTTGAAGAAACCAACGCAGCCATTGAGCAGACAGAAGGCCAAGCAGCTGAACTTGATCGGATCGTTGATGTGTTTGTAACCCATGATGGTGGTCAACGCCGTCTGCCTGTAGGTGCAAACAATCAGGTGCCAAACGAATTGCCGCCCGAAAACGGCATCAAGGCCATTCAAGCCAAAGCACAAAAGGTTGCAAAATCCTATATAAGCCAAGGCAATGCGGCCGTTGATATGGACGCCGAGTGGCAGCAGTTCTAGTCAACACCAATTCTGAAATTTTAGGGGGCGCTCATCTGTTGAGTGCCCCTTTTTATTGCGTCAATCGGAAGTGAAACTAGTGGGTTTTTGTTGGTGAAAACCGGCTATTGAGAGATTTATTGTTAGTTATCCGGCACTTACTTCATTAAAGTTGAATTTACTAAGCTGGCTTACACTCAGACAAAAGAGTAGCCACGAGGGATGTGCAAAGAGCGCGCGTATATAGCGTTACAGCACAGCAGAATATGCAAAACAAACTTCGCTTTCGAATCGGTTCGCCTAAACTCACAACATCAATTGCATTGTTTGTTGTACTCAGTATTGCGCTCTCAATTGCAGCGGTGGCGACCGCTATCTATTTTCAGATTTCATCTAATGTAATGGAGCAAGCGCGCGCCTCACAGCTGGCCAATATGCGCACAACCATTGCCATTCTTGAAACGCAGATGCCAGGCTCCGATATGGGGCGTGACGAAAGCGGTGAGGTTAAAACAATCACCACCTTCCGTATGCCCAAGTTGCGCACGGATGACATGGTGGAGTCAATTGGCGCGGTAACACGCGGACCTGTTTCACTTATGGTGTTCAACCCTGAAGTTGAAGGGTTTGAGCAGTTCACCACAACGGTTGAAATTGAAGAAGGTGTGCGCGACAAGGAATATGTATTAGACGCGAGCAACCCCGCGTATGAACGTTTGATCCTTAACGAGCAATTTGCCGGCCGTGTGATGATTAGGGGCACCAAGTTCTTTGCGGTCTATCAGCCCATCCAAGACAAAAAGGCCAATGTTATCGGTGCCGTTTTTGTTGGTGCACCAATCGCGGACTTTGAAGGTCAAGTTATGGCCACCCTGCAACTCATCGTGGTGGTATCGCTTGCGGTTCTTGGGGTGATGGCTGTTGCTGCGTTCGTTGTGTCACGCATTATGATGCGTCCAATTCCCCGCATCTCAGAAGCAATGACAGAAATTGCCAATGGCGATTATGACTATGAGGTACCTTACACTCAAAAAACCAACGAACTTGGCGAGATGGCGCGGGCGGTTGAGGTTTTCCGGGCCAATGGACTTCGGGTGAATGAAATGACCGAAGAAGAGAAGATGGCCTCCAAGCAGCGCATGGTGGAACGTGCGGATATGATGCAAGAACTGCAACGTGCCTTTGGCGAAGTTGTGGACGCAGCGGTTGCGGGTGATTTCACCCGCCGGGTGGAAGCGGAATTCCCCGATGAAGAACTTAATCGTTTGGCCCATGGGGTGAACGACTTGGTGGCAACGGTAGACCGAGGCGTCACCGAAACCGGCGAAGTTTTGGCCGCATTGGCCAATACCGACCTGACCATGCGCATGGAAGGGGACTATCAAGGCGCCTTCTTGCAATTGAAGAATGACACCAACCGGGTGGGAGATAAGCTGACCGAGGTGATCTCGAGCCTGCGCGCTACTTCACGGGCGCTTAAAACCGCAACGGGGGAGATCCTGTCTGGTGCCAACGATTTGTCTGAACGCACCACCCGTCAAGCCGCTTCGATTGAAGAAACCTCAGCGGCGACCGAGCAATTGGCCGAAACCGTGCGCGACAATACCGAGCGGGCCAAGCGGGCCCAGGTTTCAGCTGGGGAAGCCAGCCAAGTGGCGGAACGGGGCGGCGAGGTGATGGCAGAGGCCAATAAAGCCATGCAGCGCATCACAGCTTCTTCCAATAAGATCTCTGACATTATCGGGATGATTGACGATATTGCCTTTCAAACCAACTTGCTGGCCCTAAATGCTTCTGTTGAAGCGGCACGTGCCGGAGAAGCGGGCAAGGGCTTTGCGGTTGTGGCGGTTGAAGTGCGTCGTTTGGCCCAGTCTGCTGCCCAAGCGTCATCTGAAGTGAAGGTGTTGATTGAACAATCTGGGGCTGAGGTTGATGGGGGCACCAAATTGGTATCACAAGCCTCTGAGAACCTAGACGGCATTGTGGAAAGCGTTAAAGGGGTTACCGCGCTCATGGATGAGATTGCGCGCGAAAGCCAAGAACAGGCCACATCGATCAACGATATTTCTCACTCCATCCGCGAAATGGATGAGATGACCCAGCACAATGCGGCCTTGGTTGAAGAAACCAATGCAGCGATTGATCAGACCGAAAGCCAAGCTTCAGAACTTGATCGGGTGGTGGAACAGTTCCGACTTGATGCGAGCCAAGCGCCAGTATCATCTGAGCAAGCACCAGAGGAACGCCCCACACCACAAACGCCACCTCAACAAGATGCACGCGGGTTGCAACAACAGGCCGCCAAAGCCTATCTCAGCCACGGCAATGCTGCCGTGAAAGAACCTGATGACGAGTGGCAGGGTTTCTAGTGTTCTGCCAACTGTAGTCGACAAAAAGCCCACCTTGAAAACAAGGTGGGCATTGGCTGTGCAATTAAGAAAATCTGGGGCCTAGCGGCTCAAAGCTGCAGCCGAAGTGCTGACCATGAACACGCGCTTGAATTTGAAACGCGGTGCGGGCTTTGTTTCTCCGCGAACAACGCCTGCTGACGCAGCAACCTTGCACTTGCT
>NZ_CAKZPW010000070.1:0-14867 GCF_937139385.1 uncultured Maritalea sp.
CTGCATATCATCAGCCGCTTTATCGGGTTTTGCGGTTTGCTTGGCCAAGTCCTGATCGACCCGGATTAGCGCCTGTGTGGCATTGGTAATTGCTACTTCCACCATACCACCCATTTCAG
This sequence comes from uncultured Maritalea sp., assembly GCF_937139385.1. Lineage (NCBI taxonomy): Bacteria > Pseudomonadati > Pseudomonadota > Alphaproteobacteria > Hyphomicrobiales > Devosiaceae > Maritalea > uncultured Maritalea sp. Next base: position 120 of record NZ_CAKZPW010000070.1, read on the forward strand.
AAATGGCGCGGGTAAGTGCTGTTAGTTCGTCCTCATATGAGGATACAATATGTTCGTTCGATGCGTTGGCCATGAAATCGCCCTTTCGCCGCTAAATTACCCGATCCGACCGGTAATATAATCTTGAGTTTTCTTGTGATGCGGATTTGTAAAAATCTGCTCTGTCGGACCTTCCTCGATCAATTTACCGAGGTGGAAAAATGCTGTTTTTTGACTGACGCGCGCTGCTTGCTGCATGGAGTGCGTCACAATAACGATTGTGAAGTTTTCGCGCAGTTCGTCAATCAATTCTTCAATGATCGCCGTCGCGATCGGATCAAGCGCTGAACAAGGCTCGTCCATCAACAAAACTTCGGGCTTAGTCGCAATGGCGCGCGCAATGCACAATCGCTGTTGCTGACCACCTGAAAGGCTGGTGCCGGGTTGATCAAGTCGGTCTTTAACTTCTTGCCACAAACCCGCACGACGCAATGAAGAGGTAACCAGCTCATCCAACTCGTCTTTTGACCGGGTCATGCCGTGAATGCGTGGGCCGTAAGCCACGTTTTCATAAATCGACTTGGGGAAAGGGTTTGGCTTTTGAAACACCATCCCAACACGGGCACGCAGTTCAACCACGTCGATCGCTTTGTCGTAAATGTCTTGGCCATCAAGCGTGATCTCGCCGGACACATTACAAATATCGATGGTGTCATTCATCCGATTTAGGCAGCGCAAAAATGTGGATTTGCCGCAGCCCGAAGGGCCGATTAGCGAAATCACTTGGTTGGCCACAATGTCCAAATCAACATCGAACAAAGCCTGTTTTTCACCATAATGCACACAGACCTTTTGGCCGGACATTTTGATGGTTTCTTTGCCAGTTTGCACGTTGGTGTGCAGAATATCAGTCGCTACACTCATTTGAGGTCCTATCAGAATTTGGTGGCACAGCTGGGACTACCAGCGGCGCTCAAATCGTTTACGCAGCACAACTGCAATGGCATTCATCGCAATCAAGAACGCAAGCAGCACAATAATAGCGGCTGATGTGCGTTGCTGAAAAGCGGGTTCAGGGAAATCGGCCCACATGAAAATTTGAACGGGCAACACGGTTGATGGGTCGCTAAAGCCACCGGGCACATCAACCACAAAGGCCACCATGCCGATCATCAAGAGCGGCGCTGTTTCGCCCAAAGCTTGCGCCATTCCAATGATCGTGCCAGTCAGAATGCCCGGCATGGCCAAGGGCAATACGTGGTGCGTTACCGTTTGTAAGCGCGATGCGCCAATTCCAAGCGCAGCTTCGCGAATGGATGGGGGCACCGCCCGCAAGGCTGCACGTGAGGCGATGATGATTGTTGGCAAGGTCATCAACGCCAACACCATACCACCAACATAGGGCGCTGATCGGTCGAGTTGGAAGAAATTGAGGAACACAGCCAAACCCAGCAAACCAAACACAATCGAAGGTACGGCGGCAAGGTTATTGATGTTCACTTCAATAATGGTTGTCCAACGGTTTCTTGGAGCGAATTCTTCCAAATAGATTGCGGCGGCCACGCCCAATGGAAACGAAAGGGCCAAAGTAACAATCAGCGTCAGTGCCGACCCAACAGCAGCCCCCAATACACCCGCCATCTCAGGCTCGCGGCTGGCACCGCGGGTAAAGAAGATCGTGTTAAGGCCCGAGCGCACATAGCCGCGTTCTACAAGCTTGTCGGTCCAAACGATCTCTTGGTCAGAAAACTTGCGGTTGGCTTCTACCACCTGCAATGTGCGCAATTTCCAAGTACCTGTTGGCGCTTCCGAAATCTCTTCTTGCAACGCAAAGTATGGTGTTGCCATGGCCGTCTTTGGCGTGATTGAGGTGAGTTTTAAAACCCCGCCTGCAACATACAAAAGGCTTGATGGCATTTCGCCGGTTAGGGTTTCGCCAAGACCTTTGTTGGCAACCCGCTCTTCTAGCTCAGTGGCGTCTTCTTCCAAAGTAGTAAGACGCTTAAGCAGCAATGCGAGGTCGTTTTGGGTTTTCGCCAAAGTGGCTTCCAGCCGCTCTTTGACAACCGTGTCGGTTTCACTTGGAATACGTTCTTCCAAAACAGTTATTTCGCCTTCGAGCTTCGCTTTCGAGCGCAAAACACCTGCCTGCTCATTGCGCATTGCTGCTACTCGAACGGCTAAACGGTCTTTTGCTTTGGCCAAGGCTTTCGCAAAAACCGGTTCATCAGCGATCAAACGATATTCATCATCCAGCAGCTCAATCTTTAGGTTTGCGGCACCATCCACAATTGCTCCAGATGTGATCTGGCCCTTAAGATAAAGGTCTGCAAAATCCGAGATCGGCACCTCAAGCGCTTTGCCCGAGGTTATAACAGATGGATCATCCAAAATTTGCTGGCGCAGATAGACAGGCGCCCCTGAAGACAAAATGCTGCCAAGCGCGCGTTTGCCGCCGCGCGAGGTTACATCGGGGAACTGCGCGCGAATGGCATCGCGGATAATGCCATCGTAATTGGCTTTCTTCAGCCCATCTTCGTCGCTGCCGTCAGTGCCCAATTTTGCCGCCGTGACCTCAAAAGGCAAGCTGACAAAATTGAATGTAAACGCTGGTAGCCCTTGGCTAACCACCGATGAAAGCAGCAAGACCAAAAAAGCAACCGATACACCAATCGCCGCGCGACCAATCCATTTGAAGTTGCCCTCTGCGCGATAGCGTTTTGCTAGCCGCTCGCGGGCTTCATCGGATGTGTGAACAGATGAAATTTGCTGCAAATCGCCGCCTGTCAAATCAGTCATATTGCTCTCGATATTTCTGGATGACGCGCAAGGCGACAATATTTAGCATCAATGTTACGCAGAACAACACCAACCCCAATGCAAATGCCGCCAGCGTTTTTGCGCTGTCAAATTCTTGGTCACCGACCAAAAGCGTTACAATTTGCACGGTTACTGTGGTCACAGCTTCCAATGGATTTGCAGTAAGATTGGCTGAAAGGCCTGCCGCCATAACCACAATCATGGTTTCGCCAATAGCGCGCGAAATGGCCAACATCAGCGCAGACACAATACCGGGCAACGCAGCGGGCAAAATCACCCGACGGATGGTTTCAGATTTTGTGGCGCCAAGACCTGCAGAGCCATCACGCAAGCTTTGAGGCACAGAATTAATCACGTCGTCGGACAAGGAAGAAACGAACGGAATAATCATGATCCCCATGACCAAACCGGCGGCCAAAGCGCTTTCTGAAGAAACTGACAACCCAATAGACTCGCCTGAGTTGCGCAGGAATGGAGCGACGGTAAGGGCGGCAAAAAACCCGTAAACAACGGTTGGAATACCCGCCAAAATTTCAAGCATTGGCTTTGCAATGGCGCGCACGTTTGGCGTGGCATAGTCCGACAAATAAATTGCAGACATCAGCCCAACTGGTGCCGCGACCAAAATTGCAATTGTGGTGATGAGCAAGGTACCGGCAAAAATTGGGATGGCACCAAAAACCTCTGAATTACGGTGTGCGGTGTCCGAACCAACACCTTCGAAGGCGCTTTGCGGGCTCCAATGGGTGCCGAACAAAAACTCAAAGAACGGCACTTTCTGGAAAAAATTGATACTTTCGAAAATCAGCGAAAGCACAATGCCTAGGGTCGTAAGGATAGCGACGCCTGAGGCAGCGATCAAAGCAAATGAGACCGCTCTTTCGACGAATTGGCGTGCACGCAAGTCGGTGCGAATTTGACGCCAAGCCAAATAGCCGCCGCCAAAAATCAAAGCCGCCAAGACAAGCTGCAGGATCAACGTGGTCGACGCAAAAAAGGCGCTGTAGCCTTCAATTGCTTTGTTTTGCAGTGATGAGACATCGCCGATTTGCTGGCTTTGCGAAAGACCAAATGCCGAGCGCAAAAACGCTCCTTGTTCCAATTCGCTCAAAGCATTGAATTCTTCACCGAGCAGCGCTGAAACCGAAGCGTCAGCAAAATACCGCGAAAAGATTGTCCAACCAAGTAAAACGAAAACCGCTGGCAACATGCCGCTGATGACAACCATGCCGCCATGGAAGGCGGGGTTGGAGTGCAAAATTGTTGCATCCCCATTTGTTACAGCAAATGCGCGGCTGCGACCTGCGTAGTACAATCCGCCAACGGCGACAATTACGGCCAATAAGGTGAGCCAAATTTGCACAGCGTGCCCCCAAAATTCTTGCTCGGTTAGAGCTTAAAACACCGCCCCGCGCGAAGGTGGGGCGGTGTCAATTTCAAAGATATTTACATCTTTTGTGCAGCGACGAGACCTTCGACATCTGCTTTGAATTTAGCGCGATCAGCTTCTGGAAGCGGGATCAAGCCTTTTTCTGTCAGGTAACCTTCGTCACCCCATGTGTTTTCATTTGTGAATTCTGCAGCATATTCCATGATGCCTGGAACAACACCAACGTGCTCCTTTTTGATGTAGAAGTACAAAGAGCGTGACACTGGGTAGTCGCCATCTGCAATTGCGTCAAATGTCGGCTCAACGCCATCAACATTTGCGCCTTTGATTTTGTCGGCGTTCTGATCAAGGAATGAGAAACCAAAGATGCCAAATGCAGCTGGGTTTGCTTCAAGCTTTTGCACGATCAGATTGTCGTTTTCGCCCGCATCGATGAATGCACCGTCTTCGCGAATTTCAGAACAAGCGTCTTCTTCGATGCCTTCTTGACAAGCTTCTTCCATCACCAGCTCAACAAACGCGTCGCGTGTGCCTGATGTTGGTGGTGGGCCAAGCACTTCGATCGGCTCAGCTGGTAGAGAAGGATCAATTTCTGACCATGACGTGTAAGGATTGGCAACAACTGCACCATCAACCACAACATTTTTGGCCAAAGCCATGAAGATCTGTTCACGGGAAATGGTCATTGAAGGACCAGATTTTGCATTTGAAAGCACGATACCATCAAAACCAACCTTAACTTCAACCGGCGTTACGCCATTGTCGTTACATTTGTCGATTTCTTTGTTTTTGATGCGACGTGATGCGTTTGTTATATCTGGAGTGCCTTCACCAACACCTTCACAGAATAGTTTCAAGCCGCCGCCTGAACCGGTTGATTCAACAACTGGTGTCGGGAAGTCTGTTGTTTGACCAAAACGCTCAGCAACCGCTGTTGCGAATGGGAATACGGTTGAAGAACCAACGATTGAGATTTGGTCGCGCGCTTGTGCGCCGGTAGCTGCCAATGAGCTAGCAACAAGGATTGCTGCTGCGCTTGCAAAATGGGCGAATTTCATGATGTCTGCCTTTCAAAGCTCACATTCGAAACGTCAATTGTTAGCCGGTACTTTGTTGCTCATCAGGCTTCGTGTTTGCCTAACTAGCTGTCCGGACTGGGCGCACAATATGGCTGCGACCCAATTGTTTTATGTCACTTAAATGACAATTAGATGACAGTTCAACGTGTTGATTTAAAAGGTAAATTTTAGATAATTGTCAGATCAGATGCACAATATATCTCGATTGTGTCACGAAAGATGCAGACTCACCTTGGTGCCCTTGCCAACTTCTGAGAAGATATGCAGGTCTCCACGATGGCGGGTGATGATGTGTTTGACGATCGCCAAACCAAGGCCTGTGCCTTTTTTACGACGGGAAGATTCTGCGTCCACGCGATAAAAGCGCTCTGTTAAACGGGGCACGTGTTCGGCGGGTATGCCTTGCCCATAATCTATAACCTCGACAACAACTTTGTGGTTTGCGTGCTGCGAACAGCTACGCAGCTGAACATCAACTTTTTTGCCTGCCGCACCATATTTGATCGCATTCTCGATCAGATTGGTCATGACCTGCATTAACTCGTTGCGGTCACCCGTAATTGTTGCGTCATCAAGTTCATTGATGAAGTTGATCTCCACATTTTCTTCACCGGCCTGCGGCTGCAAATGTTCAATCGCTTCTTTTGCGATCGCGCCCATATCGGCCTTAGTTGTTGGCCGCATATGTTGGCGCAGCTCAATGCGCGAGAGCGACAATAAGTCATCGATCAATCGTGACATGCGCTCGGCCTGAGCATGCATAATGGCCATGAACTTTTCGCGCGCTGCGGCATCATTGGCTGCTGGGCCGCGCAAAGTGTCCAAAAAACCAATCAATGAGGTCAACGGGGTACGCAATTCATGACTGGCGTTGGCGACAAAATCTGCGCGCATTTGATCATGCTTACGTTGAGCGGTTTGGCTGACAATGGTTACAACCAACAATTCGGAACGCTTGGTGGGGCCAACCTTTGCATTTTTCGGCTCCAACGGCGTCACCGACACTTGATACCAGTTTGCGGAAGGCACTGTTTCGTGGAACTCCCCCGTGACCCGACTATCGGTCTTTATTGCCTGATCAATTGTATTGAGCAAAATCGGGTTGCGCAGAGAAAAGGCCAGCGGATCCCCCACCGATGAGGCAGGAAACTCACTTGCGGCAGCGCTATTTCGATAACGAAGGATCGCCCGACGATCCACAATCAAGCATGGATCTGGCAAAGCTTGGGCAAAACGCTTTAAGGAGGTGTCAGGCCACACAGTTGATTTGTCTTTGCTTGGCAAATCTGCGCGCATAAGGCGTGCACGGCGGGGCACTACAATCGCTGCGAGAAAAATCAAGAGAAAAGCCAGCAATGCATCGGCAAATGCAAGCTTGCCGGTTAAATAGAGGCTTCCAAATACCAATACGCAGGTGATCAGCACCCAGCGCGCAGCATAAAACCGATCTCGCCACCGCTGAATTTCGCTAGGGTTTTCGATAGTCGTTGACCTCATGACCTTTAAATCCGCAATCCATAACATTGTGAATGAACAGATATATTGCACCTGAAACAACAATCGATAACGGAACTGTATGAAATTGATGCGACAGGTGTTTGACTTTGTTTTCAAAGCTATAGCACTATTCACTTTCTTGATCTAGCAATCCGAAATGAAAGCGCTAAATTTATGGCCGACAGTTCTATCCCATTTGATCTGGATAATCCCCAACTTTCAGCAGAAATTGAAGCTGGCGCGTTTGAAAGCGGCAATTATCCTTACAAGAAAAAGCTCAAGACCAAAGAATATGAAGAAACGCTCTTGGCGTTGCAGATCGAGCTGGTGAAGCTTCAAAGCCATTTGAGCGCGCATGGTGGTCGTGTGGCGGCACTGTTTGAAGGGCGCGATGCGGCCGGAAAAGGCGGCTCAATCCGTCGATATTTGAACTATCTCAACCCGCGCCAAAACCGCACCATCGCCTTGTCTAAGCCCACCGAAAGAGAACAGGGTCAGTGGTATTTTCAAAGATACGCCAAACATTTACCCACCAGCGGCGAACAAGTCCTATTTGATAGATCATGGTACAATCGCGCTGTTGTTGAGCCGGTTATGGGCTTTTGCACGCCAGAACAAACCGAAAAGTTTCTAACCGAAACACCGCAGTTTGAGCGCATGATTGTTGATGAGGGCATTTATTTCTTCAAGTTTTGGCTGAACATTGGCCAAAAAATGCAGTGGAAACGTTTCCACGCGCGGCGGCATGACCCGCTTAAGCAATGGAAACTAAGCCCAATTGATCGCAAAGCTTTGGGAATGTGGGGGGAATATAGCGAAGCGCGGGACCGTATGCTTGATCGAACCGACAGCAATCACGCCCCATGGACAATCATACGCGCAAATGACAAACGGCGCGCGCGCATTGCGATTATCCAAAAGGTGCTCTCAACAATCGAGTATAAGGGCCGCCACGACAAGCTGGTGTGCGATATCGACCCTGATATCGTGCAAAGTGCGGCAACATTTTTAAAACATCACCGCACCGACGAATAGGCGCTCGCCTAGGCGAGCGTATCTAGTGAAAAGCGGTTATCTGGAATGACCAAGATCGGCGAGCCATTTGGCACCCGTTCAAACAAGTCAACGATATCGTGGTTGGTCAAACGGATACAGCCTGAAGAGGCAGCGGTGCCAATTGACCACCACTCGGGTGAGCCGTGGACACGGTAAAGTGTGTCGCGACCACCTTGGTAGATATATAACGCACGTGCGCCAAGCGGATTGTCCAGCCCCGGTGGTTGACCCTTTGCCCATTTTTCAAGCTCTGGCACACGCTCGATCATCTCGCGTGGCGGTGTCCAGGTTGGCCAACGACGCTTCATCTGAATGGTGGCACGGCCTGACCATGTAAACCCTTGCTTTCCCACACCAATGCCAACACGCAATGCCTGCTTGTCCTGCAATGTGAGGTACAAAAATCGATTTGGTGTATCCACCACCAATGTGCCGGGCAGCTCGCCAAATGGGTCGTCTACAACCTGACGCCAAAACTGACGGTCAATGCGGTTTCCCGGAATTGCGGGGATTGTAAACTCTCCGTCTTCGATGGCGGCATAGCGCATCAAATCGGCTCTCGCCTGTTCACGGAAACTGGCCGCGCGCAGTTGCGCGGTACCAGCTGCGCCACATGCGGCAAGCAATGGGGCAGCGGCAGCGCTGGCACCCAGCATTAGGAATTGTCGGCGATTGAATGGTTTAATCATAGCACACAAAATCTATTGGACCGGAAACAGGTGCTCCCAAGTCGATTAATCAAGTTGTTCATCCCATAACTCAAAATCGGCGCATTTCATACAGCGTTTTGGCAACAGTGCTCATTTTTAAGCGTGCAGTTCAACAATTTTTCGTGAAACCTATTTGGCACTCCCCGTCAGCTTTTGGGTTGAATACCGCCGATCTGATCCGTTATCACACTAGCCGCTTGAACAACAAAGGCTGCCAGTTCTTCAACCCTAGCACCAGTGACGCGCACTGCTGGGCCAGAAATCGATACCGCAAAAATGGGTTCCCCAAATTCATCGAGTATGGGCGCGCCGATGCAGCGTAAGCCCACGGATTGCTCTTCATCATCAATGGCATAACCTCGGGAGCGAACCATTTCTAAATCGGCGACCAGCGCTGCTTTGGTGGTATGGGTTTTCTGCGTGAGGGGTTCAAACGACAATGCCTTAAGGGCGATGTCGCGTTCTTGGGTGTTGGAATAGGCGAGAATGGCTTTGCCGACTGCGCTGGCGTGCAATGGCCCACGCGCGCCCAACGGCACCGCCATACGCATGGCTTCATTGCATTCAATTTGTGCCACAAACGTCAGCGTGCTGTTTTTTAGGACAGCAAGGTTTGACGTTTCACCGGTTTGTTCAACCAACTGGCGCATGATTTGGCGGGCAGTCGCAATGTGGTCGCGGCGGCGCAAATAGCCAGCTCCTGCCCGGAAGGCCGCCAATCCCACAAACCAGCGGCTATTATCTTGTTCAAAATTGACGAAATCAAGCGCTTGGAGGCTCGATAGCAAACGGTGCGCGGTTGAAGGCGCAAGCTGCGCCAGCGGTGCAATCTCCGCCAGCGACAGGCCATCTGGATGTTCAGCCAAAATCTGCAACAAGCCCAGCGCGCGGTTTAGAGACTGCACACTGCCTTTGGCTTGGTCGGTTTTTGCGGGCTCAGCCATTGTTTAGGCGGCGGCTTTTGCTTGTTTACGACGCTGATGCAAAATCGGCTCTGTATAACCGCTGGGCTGATTAACACCTTCAAACACCAAATCACAAGCGGCAGCAAAGGCAATCGAGCCGTCAAAGTCATCTGCCATGGGTCGATAGCCTGGATCGCCCGCGTTTTGCTGGTCGACAATGGCGGCCATCTTTTTCATCGCAGCCATTACTTGGTCTTTAGAAACCAAGCCATGTTCAAGCCAATTGGCAATATGTTGAGAAGATATCCGCAAGGTGGCGCGATCTTCCATAAGACCAACATCATGGATATCGGGCACTTTTGAACAACCCACTCCGCTATCGATCCAGCGCACCACGTAGCCAAGAATGCCCTGGGCATTGTTTTCGACTTCTGCGGTTACCTCGTCGGTTGACAGGTTTTTGCCGGCCAAGAGCGGCGGCGACAAAATGTCGGTCAAATCCGCCTTTGGACGTGCCGATAGTTCCGTTTGGCGATCAAAGACATTGAACTGATGATAATGCATGGCGTGCAAGGTCGCCGCCGTAGGTGAAGGCACCCATGCGCAATTTGCTCCGGCCTCAAGGTGTTCGATCTTGGTCTCAATCATTTTTGCCATTTCATCTGGCATGGCCCACATGCCTTTACCGATTTGGGCTTTGCCGGAAAAACCAGTTTCTAGACCATTATCCACGTTCCAATTTTCATAGGCGCTTAGCCATGGCTGCGCTTTGATGGTTGCTTTTGGCAAAACGGGTCCGGCTTGCATGGAGGTATGAATTTCATCGCCTGTGCGGTCTAAGAAACCCGTGTTGATGAAAACGATCCGGTCTTTGACGGCACGAATACATTCTTTCAGATTGACCGTTGTGCGACGTTCTTCATCCATCACGCCAATTTTGACTGTGTTGCGGGCCAGTCCCAATTCATCTTCGACCATATTGAATAGGTCATTGGCCAATTTTACCTCTTCAGGACCGTGCATTTTCGGCTTTACGATATATATCGATCCGCTGCGTGAATTGCGCTGACCCTGTGTCTTTTTCAAGTCGTGCATGGCACACAAAACCGTCATCAAAGCGTCGAGCATACCTTCAGGCACTTCATTGCCATCTTTGTCCAAAACCGCATCAATTGTCATCAGATGACCAACATTACGCACCAACAAAAGGCTGCGACCGGGCAAAGTGATATTGTCGCCAGCGGTGGCGGTAAACATAAGGTCGGGGTTTAGCGCCCGGGTCATGGTTTTGCCGCCCTTGCTGAATTTGGCGGTAAGATCGCCTTTCATCAGCCCAAGCCAGTTTGCATAAACCTCGGCTTTATCTTCTGCATCCACAGCAGCGACTGAATCTTCGCAATCTTGAATAGCGGTCAGCGCGGATTCAACGTTCACATCTTTTACACCAGCGCGGCTTTGGCTACCGATTGGATCAGCGGGATCAATGATGATTTCAAGGTGAAGGCCGTTGTTTTTCAGCAAAATGCCCAGTGCATTTTTGTTGGTACGTGTACCGATGAATTGGTGCGGATCTTTTAGACCAACCGTTTGGCCGGATGTTGTTTTGGCGGCGAGTTGATTGTCTACAACTTCATACTTCACGACGTCGGCATGGTTTGCCCCAGCAAGCGGTGCGGCTTGGTCCAAAAAGGCAGCGGCTGCGGCAATTACCGCATCGCCGCGTTTGGCATTGTAAGATTTTCCCGGCGCGAGGTCGCCTTCTTGAGCGATCGCATTTGTGCCATAATAGGCGTCGTAAAGGCTGCCCCAGCGTGCGTTGGCCGCGTTCAGCGCAAATCGCGCGTTCATAACCGGCACCACCAATTGGGGGCCAGCCACCGTGGCGATTTCTGGATCAACATTTTGGGTGTTGATTTTGAAGTCATCCCCTTCTGGCACCAGATAGCCAATATCTTTCAGAAAAGCCTGATATTCGTTCTGGTCGATGGGTTTGCCCGCACGCTCTTTGTGCCACGCATCTATTTTTTTCTGCAGTTCCTCGCGGAATGCCAATAGCGCTTTGTTGCGCGGAGCTAGGGTGTTTAAGATTTTTGAGAATGAGGCCCAAACTTGTTCTGACTTAAGTGGCAAACCATCTAGCATTTGGTTTTCGACCAAATCCACAAGGGGCTTTGCAACTCTTATGTCTGAGAACGGGGTGTAGGTTTCGGCCATCGGTATTCTCCTATTTGCTTGGTCAGAAGAATAGCGAAAAATCTTGCCCTGTCAAGAAAATGGAATGTCATTCCATAATATGGAATTAGTGCGATGGTCTGGTCAAAAGGAATGTCGCCACCGCGCCAAGGGTTACCACCTGGATGATGATGACGTGTGTTGGTACAACAAATGCAAAGCTAACGCCCAATACGGCCAACATTGACCCAACGGCGATCCATTTCACCCGGGGCGCAATGACGCCGCGTTGGTTCCAATCTCGAATGGGGCCACCAAAATGGGGGTGATTGACCAACCAATCATGCAGGCGCTCAGAACTGCGCGCAAAGCAAAATACAGCCAGCAGCATAAATGGAGTTGTGGGCAAAAGGGGCAAGAAGGCGCCGATAAAACCCAGAACCATACTAAGCAATCCAACAGCTAGCCAAAGGGTTCTTTTCAAAGATTTCATCGCACCAACTTTCAGTTTGGGGAGCACAAATGGGGCATTTGCACACAAATTTCAATTACCTCTTGCAAATCAATTTTAATATGACTATAAAAATCATGTTAATAGCACGATGTCACCTGCCTTAATGACATCTGAGATCGGGCCCACTCCCCCTTTCCTTTCGTGGGCTTGAGAATGCGTCCGGCCAATAGGCCGGACGCCCCTCTTTTTGACCTCCATCATTCCGCGCCTCCCCTTTTTCTGACACGGTACGGCAACAATGGAGGAAGCAATGAGACGATATTTCGCATTTTGGGCTGCTCTATTCTGCGTCACGGCAGCGCCTGTTGCAGTTGCAAACGATAGCTCTGCCAAGATTTCCGCTGGCGGCATTGTGTTGGAAAAGACTGACAGTGTGCGCATGAACAGTGAAGACCTTTACATAAGCAAGGACTTGGTGAAGGTGCACTATGTCTATGAGAACATTACAAACGACACGCAAGACCTAACGGTTGCCTTCCCCTTGCCGCCAATAAGGGCCGAGGACGTTTATGACACCTATCCCGAGTTTTCCGACCGAACAAAATTCATCGACTTTGAGACAAAGGTAGATGGCAAACTGATAGAACCGCGCGAAATCGTTGTGATCAAATCAAACGATGGCCGCAACGTAACGGATTTCTTCCGCACAAAAGGCTTGCCGCTTGCCCCGTTTGACGATTTTTGGAGTTTTGAATTTGACAATAATTTCGACGACGTAAAAATCATCACTCTGACTGAGGATATGCGCGCCGAAGGCTTATTGATCAAAGATGAAAAGGGATATGATCGGCGCGCGTGGACGACACAAATCTATTATGTTTGGCAGCATCAGTTTGAACCGGGCAAACAGGTCTTGGTGGATCACAAATATACGCCCATCGCTGGTGGCCAGTTCTTTTTGGGTGACGTGACCTATGACGGTTGGAGTTTTAAAGAAAGCTTTCAGAAGGAATATTGCGCAAGCGAAGGCGAATGGGGAGCTCTTGAGAGAATTGCCGCGCAAACTCAAACGCCGCTGATTAGTGAAGTGGGCTACATTTTAAAAACCGGAAACAATTGGGCTGGACCTATCGCACATTTTCGGCTGACCATCGACAAGTCTGATCCACGCAACATCGTCACCTTATGTTGGGACGGCGATCTGAAAAAGATTGCGCCGACCCTTTTTCAATTTGAAGCAAAAGATTTTGTGCCGAACCAAGACATCTCAATGGCTGTTACACAGGGATGGATGGAATAGCATTTGGCTATAAACAAAAAAGGCGGCTTAAAGGCCGCCTTTTTTACTAAACAGGTTACAGATTGCGAGCCTAGAATTCTTTCCACTCTGCATCAGTATCCACAGCGGCATTGCCATTTGAAATATAAGACCTTGCCACAGATGCCACTTTGTCTTGCAATGCTTTGATACCGCGCGCGGGCTGCTCCACCGGCGCGCTTTGCGCTGGCGGTGCAGAACGTCTCACTGCATTGTCAGTGACAAACACATCAACTATGCGATCGAGTTCGTTGGCTTGAAGTTCAGTCTGTTCAATGGCGGCATTTGTTTCTTCCACCAGAGCCGCGTTGCGTTGTGTCATCTCGTCCATTTCGGCAATCGACATGGAAATGTCATTGATTGAACTCGATTGTTCTTTGCTCTCACGCGCGATCTCATCCATCAATGCGGTAACGCCGCGAACCGAATCCACAATGCCATCAAGGTTTTGCGAAGCTTGGGCAACCAATTTTGTGCCACTATCAACTTCTGATCCTGATTGCTCGATCAACACTTTAACTTCAGAAGATGCTTCTGCAGCAGATTGTGCCAACCGTCGCACTTCAACCGCCACAACCGCAAAGCCTTTACCCGCTTCGCCGGCACGGGCCGCTTCAACAGAAGCGTTAAGTGCCAACAAATTGGTTTGGAATGCGATGTCGTCGATCATACCAATGATGTCTGAAATCTTAGCCGAAGAGGCTGTGATACGTTGCATGGCTTCGTTTGCTTCGCTCATCACTTGGCCACCACGCTCGGCTACCGTGCGCGCTTCATTGGCTGAAACCTGCGCTTTTTGCGCCCGTTCTGTATTATCGCGAACTGTTTCTGCAAGCTGTTCGGTCGAGGCTGAAGTCTCTTCAATCGACGCGGCCTGACGCGTTGTGCGCTCAGACAAATCGTTTGCGCCTGAGAGGATTTCTCCTGTTGCCGTTTTTAGGCCACGCGATGTTGTGCGCAACTTGCCAACCACATCCGTAAGCTGCTCACCAACACGGTTTGTATCGTCTTGTAGCTTTTTGAAGGCACCTTTGTAATTGCCTTCCATCCGCTTTGTCAGATCCGTGTTTGCAAGAGCTGCCAAAACTTGACCAGTTTCACTTACACCACGATCAACAGTTTCAACCAAGTTGTTGACGCCGCTTGCTAGGCGATTAAGTTCTTCATCCGGAAATTCTGCTTGCACACGTTGAGAGAAGTCGCCGTCCACTGCTGCATCGACAACTGCGCCAAAGGCATTTTGCAGCTCTTCCATCATATTGCGGCGCTCGACACCCCGACGTTGTGTGGCTTCTTTTTCTTCTTCGGTCATTTGAAGAACTTTGATGCCATTTTCACGGAAAATTTCTACCGCACGTGCCATTTCAC
>NZ_CAKZPW010000071.1:0-11249 GCF_937139385.1 uncultured Maritalea sp.
CACCAAAGCTTGCGGTAATGCTAACCAATCGACCATCATCACTTGGAATACGCAGCCGCATCATGGACCGCCTAAACTCATCAACAATGGCGAAGCCATTTTCTTTGGTAACGCCAGGCAATAAAAACAAAAACTCTTCCCCACCAATGCGGGCAAACATTGCCGATTTGCAATTGCTGATGGTGGGCACAAAATCATGCGCCAAGCGGGTTATTTCTTTAAGCACCGTATCGCCCAACGCGTGGCCATAGGTGTCATTTACCGATTTGAAATGGTCCACATCAAGCATGGCAATCGTTACGGGGGGGCGTTTTTCCTGCTGCAAATAGCTTTCAGCTTCATAAAACACATGGCGCCGATTAAATGCACCCGTTAGCTCGTCCGTAATTGAGAGTTTGCGCAACGACTGTTCGGCTCGTTTTTGTGCGGTAATATCCTGAAACAGCACTTGGATAACCGGGGTACCTTCCCACGGTAAGCGGCTGGCGGTGATTTTGATCAATTTGTCTGGGCCACTGCCACACGCAATAACGCTTTCAGTTTCCACCGCTTTCTGCCCCGCTTCAAAAGCAGATTGGAGCAACGAATTGGCTTCCAAAAACTCTGCTTCGCGGATGTAATCGAGAAAATGGCGACCAACCAACTCAGATTTTTGCGCCCGCAGCAACTGACAAGCCTGATCATTGGCGTAAAGAATGCCCTGCTGGGTGTGAAACAATAGTCCAATTGGCATGGCGTCAAGCATCGCACCCAACCGCTGTTCGGTATCGAACAGCGATTCTTGCGTTTTAACGATGGTATTGACGTCGTCAATATCATCCGCAAAAAGGTCGAACTCTTCCATATTGTCTCACATACTCGAACACTTAAGTGGTTTTAAGCCTATTGGATCGAAGTTAAGAAACTCCAATCATTTTGTTTAAGTGTTAACCGACACGTTCTATATGGACAAAATCATAGCCCCAAAACTATTTATTGAGGTTTAACAAATCACTAGAATGCAAAATGGCGTCCATGGGCACGTCATGGGGCTGTGGATAAATAGTTTCTAGCCGCTGTTCCTTAAACCCAACGCCAATTTTGAACGGCTGAACGTCAAATGTCGCTAGGGTGCGGTCATAATATCCACCCCCATGCCCCAAACGATACCCCTGCTCGTCAAACCCAACCAACGGCGCAATCACCACATTGGGGTGAAAAACCTTTGGGTTAGTGGGCTGCAAGATATTCCATATCCCGCGCCCCATCTTTGCTTCAGGTGTCCAACGCCGAAAGGCAAGCGGCGCGGCCCGTGTTTCCACCACGGGCAAAACAATGGTTGCACCCGCCCCGATCGCTTCTTCCATGAAGGGCCGCAAATCCAACTCACCCTTAAACGGCCAGTAGGCAGAAATCACATGTTCGGCATTTGGTTTGATCAAATCAAACAATCTCGCGCAAACTATTGCCCCATGTTCTTGGCGCTCATCATTGCTCATCGCTTGGCGAAACTCAATCAGCCGCTGCCGCTCCGCCTTACGCCAAACCGCAACATCCTTCGCCGCCCCAGCATCATATTCAACCAGCTCACCGCACCAGTTTTCTTTAAAACCTTCGAGTAGGCATGTGGGGGATGAGGTCATTTCACTTATACCGGATAGTCTCTAAACTGGCTCAGCTTACTTTGCTCGTGAACCACCCCATTGAGTTTCATTAGCTTTGCGACACTAATTGCGCGTTGGCCATTTGAACCCTGTCGACCACAATTCTCCCATACCAAGTCACCTGGACCGTTATATAGCGTCTGGGTTGTCTCATTGGCGCGACGCAAGAGCACAATCGCGTGTTCAGGCTGATGACGGAAAGCCACACTTTTTGCTTGGGTCATCTTTATTTCCACTTTCCGACCATCAGTCGCAATCGCGTCAAACCCCTTGGTTGATGCCGGTTCCAGAACAAGATCAAATGCGTATGCCGCCAAAACTTCCCCAATGCTTCCAACCAAGTGGCCGTCTGGCGTGAACTTCCTGCCTTCAAATTGCTCTTCCAACGTCTGAACCGCAAGATAAATCATCTCAAGCGAATTGCTGACTTTGTCCCAATCGAGCATTCACTCACACCCCTGACATAGCCCTCTAATTTCAAGGCTTGTTTTGGTCGGGGTGAAGCTGCGCTCATCAGCCCAAGCCGCTAAGCGAGTTTGCACCACCTCGTCGGAAAACTCGGAAACCACGCCGCACTTTTCGCAAATGGCGAAGGCGACGAGGCCAGTTTTGGCGTGGCAATTGGGTTGGGCGCAGGCGACAAAGGAATTCATGCTTTCGAGCCGGTGCACAAGATCAATTTCTTGCAGTTTTTCAAGCGCGCGATAGATTTGCAGCGGGGCTTTGAGGCCCTGATCGCGCAATTGGTCGAGCAAATCATAGGCGCTTAACGGGCCCGGTGCAGCGCTCAATTTATCAAACACTAGACTTTGATTTTTCGTGAGTTTTAGATCTTGTGCCATTTAACTCGCCTTTCGTTTTTTGCGCCAAATGAGGGCGATGGGGCTAAGGCTAATCAAGAACACAATCAATGCGGCCACCACAATGGAGGGGCCAGACGGTGTGTCGTAGGCAAGGCTAAGGTTTAGCCCGCCAATAACCGATATCACCCCAATGAGTGAGGCGATCACCACCATCTGTTCTGGACTTGCAGACAAACGCCGTGCGGCGGCGGCTGGGATGATCAAAAGGGCGGTAATCAGCAAAATGCCAACGATTTTCATCGCCACTGCAATCAACACCGCCAAAAATACCATCAACAATATCCGCGCCCGTTGCGGGTGCATGCCCTCAGCTTGCGCCAGTTCCACGTTGACCGTGGCCGCTATCAGGGGTCGCCATGCCCATGCAATGCCCACCAAGATTAGTGCGCCAAATCCGTAAATCAGGGCAATATCGCCTTTTGACACGGCCAAAATGTCGCCGAACAAAAGCGCCATCAAATCAATCCGAACCCAACTCATGAACCCAACCAGCACCAACCCCAGAGCAAGTGTTGAGTGAGAAAGGATACCCAAGAGCGCATCAGATGAAAATACCCCGCGTTTTTCCAAAACCAACAACGCGCCGCTTACCAACAAAGCGGCAGCCACCACCCCGACCATCATATTGATGTTGAGCAACAAGCTGATCGCCACGCCCAACAAGGCGGAATGCGCCATTGTATCGCCGAAATAGGCCATGCGCCGCCACACAACAAACGCCCCAAGCGGTCCGGTCACCAGCGCAAAACCAATACCGGCCACCATCGCCCGCACAAAAAAATCATCAAGCATGATCGTGTTCCTTGTGGCTGTGGGCATGGTCACCTTCGCTATGCTCACAATCATCGCAAATGGTGCCATCCGCATGTTGCACGCGCCCATCGGGCAAATGCGTGTGGTCATGTTTATGGTCGTAAATCGCCAATGCGTCCGATGCGCGCGCACCAAACAAACGTTTGTACTCGTCGCTTGCCGCAACGGATTGCGGCGCACCACGACAACACACATGTCCGTTTAAACAGATCACCGTGTCCGTTGCCGCCATCACCACATGCAAATCGTGGGAGATCAGCAAAACGCCGCATCCATGATGGTCACGCATATGTTGGATCAACTCGTAAAGCGCCACTTCGCCTTGAAAATCGACCCCTTGCACGGGCTCATCCAACACCAAAAGATCAGGTTTGCGCAACATGGCACGCGCCAATTGCGCCCGCTGCAACTCACCACCCGATAGTTGGCCAACCTCTGCATCGGCCAAATGCGCAATACCCACTTGGCTTAGGGCCACTTCAATATCTGCGTGAGCGTGCTTGGCGGTTAAATTCATCAAGCGCTTGACGCTTAGGGGCAACGTCCAATCCAAATTGAACTTTTGCGGCACATAGCTCACCACCAAATGGTCTGCCCGCTTCACGGTGCCTTCGGTTGGGTCCAACACCCCCAGCGCACATTTAACGCTGGTAGATTTGCCGGATCCATTTGGCCCAATCAAAGTCACAATTTCGCCGCGTCGTACATCAAAATCTACGCCACGCACCAGCCACTTACCGTCGCGTTCCACACCGACATTTTTTAGCGAAACCAGCAAATCTTTAGTGGCCACCCGCAAGGCACCTCTTCATATGGCGCTCAAAATCTTTTCCAATGAGAAAAGACAATTAACGCAATTTTCCCTGTTGTCACTCTCTATGCCATACGTTATATCATAACACAATCCATGTAATAATATAACATATCAACAACCACATTAGAGACAAATATGCGCTTTTTGCCCGCCATAGCCTGTGCCAACATTCTAGCCCTATCCGCCACCTCCGCTTTTGCGGACAAATTACAAGTGGTCACCTCCATCCGCCCAATTGAATCGCTGGTGCACTATATCAGCGGCGATAAAGCTGAAGTGACAAACTTGGTGCCCGCCAATGCTTCCCCGCACAATTATGCCCTCAAACCGTCCGATGCCCGGCATTTGCAAAACGCTGACGTCATCTTTTGGATCGACGAGCATTTTGAAACATTCTTGGAAAAAGCCATTTCCACCCTGCCCCAAGCCGCTACCGCCATCACCTTGGCTGAACAAGACGGCATAAGAATACTCGACAGCCGCGATTTGGACCTAAAGGGCGAGCATCACGAAGATGAACATGGCCATGAAGAAGAAGGGCATGACCAGCACGAAGGTCACGATCATGGCGAACATGATTTGCACATTTGGCTCGACCCCGAAAACGCCAAAACAATCACCAATATCATCGCAAAAACACTAAGTGAAAAAGACCCCAAACACGAAACCCTCTATCGCGCCAATGCAGAAAACCTCATTAAAGAGCTCGATGCCCTCATCAGCACCACAAATGAAAAACTAACGAACGTTAGATCGCACCGCTTTGTGACCTTCCACGATGCCTATCAATATTATGAGAACCGCTTTGACCTACAAAACGCTGGCGTGGTTACCCTTGCCCCAGAGATCAAACCAGGCGCGAAACGTTTAAAGGAACTGCAAAGCGCATTGGCGAGCAACCAAATTTCTTGCATTTTCTCCGAACCACAGTTCGACGCAAAGCTGGTGGATCTTGCGATCCAAGGCACCAATGTCAAGGCGGCGGAACTGGACCCGCTCGGCGCAAATCTTAAAAGCGGCACAACCCTTTATGTTGATCTGATCAATCAGCTGACCACAAATATGGTGGGCTGCTTAGACCAAGCCCAATAGCGCATCTTGTTTGGCACGAAGGCTAACAATCGCCTGTGTCGCATCCGGCAAGCAATTGGCATAGGTGATCATATCACCCTTTTTGATCGGGGCGGTGGCAACACCGCCCTCAATCAACCCGCACGGCACCGCTTTTTCTGCACGTGCGTCAGATGCGGTCATGGTCCAAGAACGGTAGCAATATTGCCCAATCGCATCAAATTGCTCACCCGCTGCCATATCCTTTTTCGCCAAGGCGCAAACCTCAGCCACAGGCACATCAAGCGGCTGCATATCCACTTGCCCATAAAGCGCGACCCGCGCGCAAGACAATGGCACCTCAAGACTGGTCAAATGGAACGGACGATAAAGCGTAAAATACGGCCCGCGGCCCACTTTTAGGTCAGCCATACGCTCATGAATGCGTTCGTGCGGGGCTTTTACAATCACAAACACCCCCGGCGCGACGCCTTGGCCAATGGTATAATCCACGCGCCCCACACCCGATAGAATGCCGCCATCCCACTCAGGGATCAAAATATCTTCAAGCGTATCAAGCGTCGCTTGCGGACCATGCATACCCGGTTTATCCGGCACCATGCCCGTCGCATTGGCCAGCGCTGCCATTTCAACCATGGTTTTTGAGCCATCAACGAACTCCACCAACATGCGCGGGTTCATATTGCGCGCCTTGGCTTCAGCTTCATAATCATCGGGAACAGCGTCCACATTCAACGGATTGTTTTTGCCTTTTCCAGCCGAAACAATGGGAAAGCCTAAAGCATTTGCAAAATCGATGAGCTCCATGATGGAGGACGGCTCATCCCCTGCGCCAACCGTATAGATAAGACCAAGCTCTAGCGCCCGCCGCTTCAAATAAGCACCAACGGTCACATCTGCTTCAACATTCATCATGATGAGGTGTTTGCCCGCTTCAAGCGCTTGCAAACCAATATCGGCCCCAACGCTTGGCTTGCCTGTGGCTTCCACCACTTGTTGGATCAACTCATTGTTTGCCACCAGCGCCGCATCGCAACAAATGGCGATTTTGTCCATTTCAATGGCTTTGCTGATCGCCCCGTTGCTTTCACAAACGACAGCGTTGCTGCGGTCACCATAGGCAATCTCAACGGCCTTGAGCGCATTTTCTGGATTGCGCACAGCTACCGCCCCAATCCGCAAACCACGCATCCGCGCCACTTGCATAATCAAATCAGTGCCCATCTCTCCCGCGCCAATCAGCCCAATCACCACTTCCTTGCCCGCCTCTTCAAGCCGCAACAAATCTCGGCTTAGCCCAGTAAGGCTTGAAGGGGGCATAGCAAAAATGGACGAAGCTGATTTTAACATGGATGGACCTTAAACAGACTATTTGCCGCTTTTTACCCGAGCATAGACCGATTGGCGATAGGCCACATCAACAAATTGTAATGAGCAATCGCTTGATCTTTGCATCAAGCCTCTTCACCTTGGTGAAATCAAAATAACCTGAGGACCATTATGATTGCACAGCCAGAAGACGTCATCCAGTTTTGGTTCAAAGACCACGGCCCCAAAGACTGGTTCACAGGCGGCGAAGATTTCGACAAAGCAATTGTTGAAAAATTCTCAAAAACACATGCCGCCGCCCACAAAGGCGAACTATTCTGGTGGCGCACATCGCCTGAAAATCGATTAGCCGAAATCATCGTGCTGGATCAATTCACCCGCCAAATATATCGCAAAGACCCACGCGCCTTTGCGTGCGACCCCATCGCTTTAACCTTGGCCCAAGAAATGGTGATCCGGGGCGACGATATGAAATTGCCAGATGATTGGCGCTCTTTTGCCTATATGCCCTATATGCATAGCGAAAGCTTGAGTGTGCATGATGAAGCCATGAAACTGTTCGGCGCGCTGCCGGGCGAAAACAGCCTAGAATATGAGATTAAACACCGCGACATGATCGAAAAATTTGGCCGCTATCCTTACCGAAATGAGGTTTTGGGCCGCAAAAACACGACTGAAGAAGATGCATTTTTGTCTGGAGATCACGATAGTTTTGGCCAATAAGACGAGGCAACGGTCAAAACCGGGTCGATATTGCTAGCTTGATGATGTTGGGTCTTCCTCAAAAAAGGAGACCCGCATGACTGAAATTACATTCACGCCCATTCCCACCGCTGACGCTCAAAGCTGGTGGGATGGGGGTACTGATGCTTACAACCAACCGCTCGAGCAGCGTCAGTCTGACGGCACAGCACCTTGCCGACATTGCCTTAAAAATATTGAAAAAGGAAAGCCTGTTTTGCTGGGCGCCTACAAACCCTTCGCCTCCACTGGCCATTTCACGGAAACGGGGCCAATTTTTATATGCGGCGAACCCTGCGCGCGCTTTGTTGGTGACAACAACCAATTACCGCCAGTAGTGGCAGAACGCGATCAATTCATAATCCGGGGCTATTCTGCAAACGAAAAGATTGATTACCGCACCGGGCAAATCGTTCAGGTGCAAGACCTCACAAATGTCGCAGCAAAGATCTTCGCCCATTCAGACGTCAAATTCATCCATTTGCGGTCAGCGGGCTATACATGTTTCACCACGCGCATCGACCGAGCCGGCTGACCGCAATTTCGCCCTGATTATTTGATTGGATCACGCAACAGTCAGAGGCATAGCTCTGGCTGTTTTTTTACGCCTCTGCTATTAGGTTTAAACGATAAGACATTGGGGACAAAATGCATAAGATTCTAGCCATAGTTGCTTTACTCTTGCCGCTCGCTGGCTGTGTCAGTGCCACGACACCACTACCTGCGGGCCTAACCGCTTCAATGGCGCACCCGGGCGCGCAGCTAGACCAGCAAGAAGCCATTGGCCTGATCAATCAATATCGGGTGGCCAATCGTTTAGGCCCCCTTACCTTGACCCCAGAACTAAACGGCGTCGCCACACAGGCCGCTGCCCGCTTTGCAAAAGATGGCAACAATAATGGCGCAGCCGCATTGATTGCAGAACGCACCAATGGCGCCACCCTATTTAGTGCTGGCTACACCAATTTTGCTGAAACATTTTCTGGTTGGCGCAACTCGAGCCGCGACGCCAAAACCCTGCTACGCGCGGACGCCAATAACGCTGGGCTTGCCGTCAATTATAACGCCAATTCAAGCTATGGTGCCCATTGGGTGCTGATCGTTACCGAGTAATTGTCATGCAGATCGATACCATTGGCCTGAATTGCCCTTTGCCCGTCATTAAGGCGGAAAAAGCACTGAGCAGCCTGTCGTCAGGAGACCTATTGGTGCTCTTGGCCAGCGACCCCCTCGCCGCCATCGATATCCCCAACATGTGCAATAAAGCCGGACACAAGCTTCTCGCAAAGAGCCAAACCGGAGATGTGTTGCGCTTTGAGATCGAAAAAGCTTAGCTCAAACAAATAGACGCCCGAAATCGAGCGGACAGCGCTCACAAACTGGGCTAGTTTATGTGCATGCTTTTTCAAACACCAAATGACGACACACTCTACCAAGCCCTTCTAGATCGCGATCCATCGTTTGATGGGCGCGTTTACGTGGGGGTGTCATCAACGGGCATTTTTTGTCGGCTGACTTGTCCCGCAAGAAAACCAAAGCGGCAGAATTGCAGCTTCTACCCTGAAGTTGCGAGCGCCATTGCAGCGGGTTTTCGTCCCTGCAAACGGTGTAAGCCCTTGGCGCCCGAAGCCAACGGCGACATTACCATTCAAACACTCACCAAGGCATTAGAAGAAAACCCCGCACATCGCTGGAGCGAAGGTGACGTTGCGCGCATGGGGTTTGACCCATCCACTGTGCGCCGCGCGTTCAAACGCCAATTTGGCATCACCTTTTTAGAAATGGCCCGCCTAAGTCGCCTACGCGATGGCTTCACGACCCTGTCGGGAGGCGGCAAAGTTATCGAGGCACAGCTTGATGCAGGCTACTCATCACCCAGTGCCTTTCGAACAGCTTTTGCAAAACTATTGGGGCTCGCGCCAGGCAAACTCGCCAAAGATCCGATGTTAAAAGCAGATTGGATTGATACGCCATTGGGCGCGATGATCGCAGTGAGCGATAATACCGCCCTGCACTTGCTCGAGTTCGCCGATCGCAAAGCCTTGCCCGCTGAACTCAAAAAGCTAACAAAAGCCGTCAAAGGCAATATTGGCATTGGCCGCTCTGCCCCAACAAAGCAGGTGGAAGAAGAACTCAAACGCTTTTTTGCCGGCACATCAGATCAGTTCAACACCCCCCTTGTTTTGCACGGTTCAGACTTTACCAAAAACGTTTGGGACGCCTTGCGCACCATTCCTGCCGGGCACACAAAAAGTTATTCTGATTTAGCAAAGGAAATCGGCAGACCCACAGCCACCCGCGCCGTTGCGCGCGCAAATGGGGCCAACCAAATCGCCATTTTGATCCCTTGCCATAGGGTTATTGGAGCTGACGGATCACTAACTGGATATGGAGGTGGCTTATGGCGCAAGCAAAAGCTAATCGAACTGGAACAACAATATCTAGCCCGTTAACACGAAGCCAATGAACTGCGCACAAGCCAATTGCCAATGGTACTTGCGAGATGTTCATCACCGATGAGGTCGATTTTTTGATCATCAATCTCTTTTTCCAAGCGCGAAAGCCCTAGCCACGCAGAAGTCATGGCTTTCAGTTCCGCGCTGACAAAAAGGTCAACATTAAACCCCGGATCATTCCAGCAAATATCAACATCGCACCCTGGTTTGGCGATCAACCAATAGTTTGTTTGTTCATTTTCCAATTCTGGGAACATGAATTGTATGGTTGTCTTTTGGTGCATCGGCAGCGCGTGACGATCCACCTTGCGTCGAATATTCCACATCAAAAGCCGGGCATCTAAGTGCTCTAATGTCACCTCTGTATCAACATTTCGATGCGCCCATTGCCCAAGCGCATGCACAATTGGCCCCAACTCGTTGCCAACAGGAGTGATTTTGTAGGTTATGCCCCCTGTAACCCCATCCTCGCGCCGAGAGATCAGCCCATGCACCTCCATTTCCTTGAGACGCTTGGACAATAGGGTTGGTGACATCCGGGGCACACCGCGCCGAATTTCATTAAAACGCATCGACCCAGACCACATCTCGCACATGATCAACAAGGTCCATCGTGGCTCCAATATTTCACACGCCATAGCGATAGGACAAAATTGATTGTAGCTATTTTGGGACATTACGCCCTCCTCACTTTCATGAGTATGCGCACCGATAGCCTATACCGTCTAGTACAGACTAAGTACCAGATCTGCTCTAGTTTCTACACTGGTTAGCATCCTGTCCAATGGCCTAGCTTTCCCCATCAACTAAAAGGAGGCAACCATGCCATTAATCGACATCAATGTTATTGAAGGGGTTTTCACCCCTAAACAGAAACAAGAACTCATCACCAACGTCACTGACGCTGTGGTGGCTATCGAAGGGGAGAACCTGCGATCGGTCACTTGGGTTCGGATTTTGGAGGTCAAAAGTGGCGACTGGGCGATTGGCGGTCAAATGCTACAATCAGGCGATGTGCAAGACATGGCCCGCGGCACGGGTTGAACCACAATAGGGCACCTAGGGCCGCAAAAACAGCGGTCTTGGGCGCGGCAGCTCAACAGTGGCCACCTTGGGCACATAGTTGTAGGCCGGACGCGGCCTTGGCAAATCCACGTCCACAAGTTTACCCAGCGTATGCACCCTCACCCTTTTTGGCACAACGTCATCGCCCAAATAGGTCGGTTGTCCCTCAAGTCCAAACGGGAACGCCGCTTTGCGTCCATCCACATAGGCTTTGGCCTGTTTGCCGCAAATCTTTTCGCGCATATCAATCGGCGCCGATGCCAAATTTGCAACGCGCGTGACAGATTTTCCAGTGCCCTTATAGCGATTGTCAAATCCACGCTCGAGCAGCAAAGCGGTCAACTCCCCACGCTCTCGGGCCGAGGATGCGCCCAACACTATTGCCATCAATTTGCGCCCTTGGCGTTCGGCAGTGGCCACAATATTTAGACCTGAGGCACAAACATAGCCGGTT
>NZ_CAKZPW010000072.1:0-9214 GCF_937139385.1 uncultured Maritalea sp.
AGAGCTTTAATGGAGATTTTACTCAGCCTTTTGGTCGGCGTGCTGATGTCTGTCAGCGTATGGTTGATGCTCCGACGCAATCTGGTCAAATTCCTATTTGGCTTGGTACTTATCAGTAACGTTGCCAATCTCGTCATTTTCAAAGTAGGCGGATTGACCCGGGGCGCACCAGCACTCATTACGGACAGCGGTAGTGACGTTTATGCTAACTCATTACCGCAAGCTTTGGTGTGGCTGAATATCGAGAAGTAGATAAGAGCATCGACAAATTGCTTAGCCGTGCTGATGCTGCTCTTTATGAAGCCAAAGCAAATGGGCGCAACCAAGTTTGCCAAGCCAAATAGTTCAGGTATTTGCCTATTCGCCACAATCGCACAGGCAAAACTGTCACAGTTTTGCCTTTTGTTTTGACTAAAATCTGACCTATGCGTTTGGTGCTTGTGTGATTTGTTTGAAGGTTTTCGGCATTGCTCGACCCTAGACATCTATCAAATTGACAACCCGTGTTTGTGACCCAAAACATTTAATCTTTTGAGAGACATATGGCCAATTACAACGTTTGGAATAACTTATCAGCTGCAGATCAGGTTTCGTCACTTTCATCGAACTGGCATCACCTGAACAGCGGTTTCAAGCAAACAAGCACCACAGTCACTTTTGGGTTTCTTGCGCAGGATGATGGGCGGGTTTATCAACCTTATGTGCCGGATGGCGAGGCGACGAATTTCCAACAGTTTACCGCCTACGAACAAGCATTTACGCGCACAATTCTGCAATATCTTGAAGGTTTTTTGAACATCGATTTTGTTGAGGTGTTTGGCAGTTCCGCAACGCTGGGGTTTGGCAAACACAATATGAAACCCGGAGGGTATGCGGATTATCCAGGCATTTCAAAACAAGGCGTTTTTATCGCCACGGGACAAACAAACAACAATATTGGCGACTTTGGGCTTGGCTCAATTGTGCATGAACTTGGACATGCGCTTGGTCTAAATCATCCAAATGACTATTCGGGAAGTAGCGCACAACGCTTGAGCTATGATTTAGACACCACAATGCTCAGCATCATGTCGTACAATAATGCCTATTATACTGACCAGAATGGCAAGGGCTATTTTACGTTCTTTGGGCTGCTCGATATTGAGGCGCTTTTAAAGATTTATGGCGCGAAGCCTACCTTTGAAAACAATACCTACAAACTCAATCTAAAGGGCGATGCTGGCAAAACTGGAACAGTTTGGGATGTGCCGATTGCCATTCCATTCGTCCTTGCTGACAATGCGGGATATGACATTGTTGACGCTTCAACTCTGCAACTACCTGGGCAATTGAGCAGTGTTTTGTTTGATTTCAGCCAGGGCCTATCCCTTGGGTTGGGGCAAACGCTTGATGTTTATTCCAATAGTCTAGAAGAGTGGATTGCCCTTACAACAAGTGACAAAGTTCCTCACCTGCAAATTCATCACGATACGACCATCGAAGAATTCGTCGGCACGTCATTTGCTGAAACAGTGTTGGGCAATGGTGCGGGACAAACCGTGCGTGCCGGGGCTGGCAATGATATTATAATGGGTGCCGGTGGCAGTGACGTTATTGACGGCGGCACTGGAGTAGACACGGCCAAATATGCTGGCGAGCGATCTCAGTTTTCGCTGAGCCTGACAAAATCAGGGGTCACAAGTATTGCTGACCGTCAGGGCGTGGAGGGCACGGATTTTGTTTCAAATGTGGAAAATATAGATTTTGCAAGCGGCAAGGACATCAATCTGGATCAGTTGGATGGGGTGGTAAATGTTGCACCTGCGGATCTAACTGTGTTTATCGAAATGTATATTGCCTATTTCAATCGTGCGCCGGATGCAGAGGGTCTGTTTTATTGGGGCACGCGCTTGAATGATGGGATGGAACTCAGCCAAATTGCTAAGAGCTTTTTTGTGCAACCTGAAACGGTGGCGCTTTATCCAGACCCCAATGACACAACGGGTTTTGTGACGTCGGTTTACAATAACTTCTTGGGCCGTGCGCCGGACACCGCTGGCTTTAATTATTGGGTTGATGAGCTGAACTCGGGTTCTGTGTCACGCGATATTTTTATGCTGGCCATTATCAATGGCGCAAAGGCTGCAACAGGCAATCCGGCAGATGTGGACTACATTACGGGCAAAGCCAATATTGGTGCATACTTTTCCGTCATTAAGGGCATGAGCGAAGTGAGCAATGCCAAGGCTGCAATGGCACTATATGATGGCAGCGATGCGGGTTTGGCTGCGGCCAAGAACGCTGTTGATGGCTATTACGCATCTGCGCTTAATGCGAACAATGGCGAGTTTTTGATTAATCTTGTTGGGGTTATGGACGATCCATTTGCCGTTTAGATTGTGACGCTGCACCGATTGTTTTCTTTGTCGGTGTAGCGCTAGCGCAAATCTACGATTTTGATTTCTATCTCGTCACCAACACGACAATCTGGCACGTGGACCTGAGATGATGTTTTAATCTCAGACCATTCCATTCGATCCTCGTTTTGAAGAAACTTATATTTTACCTGATAAAAGGTTTGGACGTCCGCAATGCCCCAGGGCGTGACGGTCAAGTCTAGCGTTTTGTTTTGGCGGATATATTCATTGTTGATCGGCTGAACGATCCAACTATTGCTTGCTTCATCTAACCATCTTATCCCAAGAATGCTCACCCAGTGTGAGGAGTTGTTTGCGATCAAAATGGATTGGGCCGCACAGATATTCATTTGCTGTTCCGTTGCATTTATGGGGGTGAAATTGGCGACGTAAATGGCCAGGGCAATGCCAAAACTTCTGGTTATGCGTAAAAGTCGTTGCTGGTGCTTCATTATGCCTATCCAACGCAAATGGACCCAAGGGCGCCACAAACCAGTTGCCAACTTGGGTTTTCTGATCCAATTTGTCGTTAACATGTTTTGCATTGCGAGGGGACAAATACAATGGCAAACTTTGTGGTGGTGGATGCAATTCCATCAAATGATTTTGTTGCTGGATTGACGACAGAACCAAATAACCCAAAGCCGGTGAAGTGGGAAACGGGCGCAACCCTAAAGTATTATTTTGACGACACTGGCGCACGGGCTTGGAGTGATGCGGAAAAAACGCAGGCGGCGGCGGCATTTGCCGAATGGTCTAACGTGGCCAACATTGATTTTGCCTTGACAACAGACCGGGCGCAGGCTGATTTCATTCAAACACTCAATGAATCTGAAACTGTGCTGGGCGAAACAACAGCGCCCGCAGATGGCGTGAACCCGCCTACAATTTTTTACAGCGTAACGGGTACAAACTTTGACAATATCACGCCTGGTGGCAATACTTTTGCAACCATGGTGCATGAAATCGGCCATGCGATTGGCTTGTATCATCCGCACAGTGGTAAGCCGTTTCCGGGGGTAACGGTTGGCCAAGATCAGGAAAAAGGTACAGATAATCTCAATCAGCAAATCTGGACAGTCATGTCTTATGTTGCGGGTTGGGACGGTCAGCAAAACACAGGTCCTAGTTTTGGTGAAGCTGCCGGCGCGATGACATTTGATATTGCGGCCGCGCAAATGCTCTATGGCGCGCGGGATGCACAAACCGGCGACAATATTTACACATTGGCAACGGCCAATCAGGTTGGTACTGGCTGGGATGCCATTTGGGACACTGGCGGCACAGATACCATTACGGGCGCTGGTTCAAATGATGCAATGACCATTGATTTGCGTGCTGCAACGCTGGAAGGCGCGAACGCTGGGGGACATGTCTCTTGGATCGGGGGCATTCAAGGCGGTTTCACCATTGCGCAAAATGTTGTCATTGAAAACGCTATTGGCGGCAATGGTGCTGATACGATCATTGGAAACAGCGCTGCAAACGGTCTAACAGGTAATGGCGGCAATGACACGCTTGATGGTGGTGCTGGAACAGACACAGCTATTTATGCTGGCGAAGCGAAAAAGTTCTCTTTGACCATTACAAAAGGCGCTGCAACGACTGTTCAAGACCGGACAGGGGCAGAAGGCACTGACAGTCTGACTGCCGTTGAGAAAATTGATTTTCAAACTGGCACTAAGGATGTGAATCTGGATGCAATTGACGGGGTGGTGAATGTTTCATCTGCGGACCTTTCAGCCTTTATTGAAATGTATATCGCCTATTTCAATCGTGCGCCGGATGCCGAGGGTCTGTTCTACTGGGGTACACGCTTGAGTGAAGGCATGGGCAAAGAGCAAATTGCTAAAAGCTTTTACGTTCAGCCCGAAACCCAAGCGCTTTATACGAACCCTGATGATACCGAAGGATTTGTCACCGCTGTTTACAATAACTTCTTGGGCCGGGCGCCTGACGCAGAAGGATTTGCCTATTGGGTCAATCAGCTAAACACTGAAGCGGTTAGCAAACCGATCTTCTTGTTGGCGATCATCAACGGTGCTAAGGCGGCCACAGGCAGCCAAACTGATGTGGATTACTTCACGAACAAGGCCAACATTGGCGCCTATTATTCCGTGATTAAAGGCATGAGCAATGTAGATAACGCCAAAGCTGCAATGGCGCTTTATGATGGCACTGCGGGTAGTATCACAGCGGCGAAGAACGCGATTGATGCTTATCACACCGCAGCTCTTGATGCGAACAATGGCGAACTCCTCATCCACCTTGTGGGTGTGATGGATGATCCATTTGCGGTTGCTTAAGTTGACAAATTGCCGCCCGGTTCGCCGGGCGGTATACTATAATCAGTTATCCCATACGTTCTGATGCATAGCTGTCTGGGCTGGCCGGGAACACGATGGTTTTGTTGCCGCTGATGAAAGCACGGTGATGAATGTGGGCGTGGATAGCGCGCGCAAGAACTTGGCTTTCAACATCTCGGCCCAGCGCAACATAATCATTTGGGCTTTGAGCGTGGGTGACACGCGCAATATCCTGCTCAATAATCGGCCCTTCATCCAAATCTGAGGTAACATAATGGGATGTGGCCCCGATAAGCTTCACGCCCCTTGCGTACGCTTGCTTGTAAGGGTTTGCGCCCTTAAAACTCGGCAAGAAAGAGTGATGGATGTTGATAATGCGGCCTGACATTCTTTGGCACATTTGGTCGGACAATACTTGCATATAGCGGGCAAGAACAATCAGTTCAGCGCCGGTTTCTTCAATGATGGCAAGCTGAGCAGATTCTGCTTCGGCCTTGTTTTCTTTGGTCACTTTGATCAGATGAAAGGGGATGTTGCGGCTTTGCACAAGCTCTTGATAATCATCGTGATTAGAGATCACCGCCACAATATCAATCGGCAGTGCGCCAATCCGCCAACGATAAAGAATATCGTTTAGGCAGTGGCCAAACCGTGAAACAAAAATGGCAACTTTCATCTTTTTGGTTTCGTCATGAAATGCGAATTTCATTTGATGAGCTTGCGCAACCTGATCAAAGCCTTTGCTTAGGCCCTCCATTTTCATTTCCGTCGCGCACGTAAAGCTGATGCGCATGAAAAAACCACCATTTTCGAGATCGTCATATTGTGCGCTGTCGGTAATGTTGCAGGCGTTGTGTGCCAGATAGGTTGCAATTGCGGCGACAACCCCGGGCTGGGATTTGCACTCGACAGTAAGGGCGAATTTGTTCATTGCGACATGATCTCGTTGAGGTGAGGGTGTTTTGGTTGGGCAACCTAGTGGTTTTTTGCGCGATTGGGCAAGCCCGCAAACTCGGTTTTAGGTCTCAATGATTGTTGGGGTCACTAAAATGGCTTGGTGATCCCGACGCGATTCGAACGCGTGACCCCCAGATTAGGAATCTGGTGCTCTATCCTGCTGAGCTACGGGACCACTCTGGCGCAACATAGCTTGCGTATTGGCGCAAGAAAAGTCGGAATAGGTGATGATTTTTGCCTTATTTTCATGCAACATCGCGACTGAGTTTAAAAGTTGGCATTATTGGGGCGCGTTATTTCTTGGAATTCTTTCGGAATCGATTTTTCTTGGCGACAATTATGAGCATCACTACTTTTTTTGGCGGTGTCGCTTTTGCCTGTGAAACCTTAAAACCAGGCCCAAAGGGGCGGGTTGTCGAAGTTACGGATGGGGATACTGTTATTCTTGATAGCGGCGAAAAAGTGCGCTTGATTGGAATGCAGGCGCCCAAGTTGCCTTTGGGGCGAATTGGTTTTGACAAGTGGCCATTTGCTGATGAAGCGCAGGCATTTTTATACGATTTTGCCATGGGCGAAAATGTTCGGATTTATTATGGCGGGGCGCGCAAGGACCGGCATGGTCGGGTGCTTGGGCATATGTTTATTGATGATGATAAAAAAATGTGGGCGCAACGCGCGTTGCTTGAAGCGGGGCTGGCTCGGGTTTATTCCTTTTCAGACAACCGGCATTGTTTAGACGATTTGTTGTTGGCCGAACGTCAAGCACGTGTGGACACAAAGAACATATGGACCCACGATTACTACAAGTTGCGTGATGCCCATAAACCCCAGCAATTGGAAAAACGGCAGGGACACTATGAATTGGTGGAGGGGCGGATTTTTGGTGTTGGGGACACAGCTTATCGGATATATTTGAATTTTGGCCGAGATTGGAAAACCGACTTTACAGCGGTTATTGATCGACGGGTTGTAAAACATTTCACCGAAGCTGGAATTAACTTGCTAGAATTGGACGATGCGTTGGTGCGCGTGCGCGGTTGGGTTGATGTGGATGATGGTCCGCGTATTGATGTGACTCATCCAGAGCAAATTGAAATTTTGGCGTTTAAGTAATATGCAGTTTCATCGGATCATCATTGCTGGTTTGTTGTGCGGTTCAATATTGGGCTGCACCACAATTTTTGATGGCGGGCCAACTGTTGGCGTTAGCCGGTTGGGCGACGGTGCTGCGGTGCCTGAAGGTACAGACCCAAGCGATCAAATCATTGGTCAGCGGGAACACCCAAAAATTGTTGCTTCTTATGGCGGAAGCTATGATGACAGGGCTGCGCAGATCATGCTGGCGCGATTGGCCAGCAAATTGCTTGTGGCCGCAGGGGAAGGCGATAGCCAGCTCACGGTCACGATTTTGGACAGTGAAGAGGTCAATGCGTTCGCTTTGCCGGGCGGTTATATTTATGTAACGCGTGGTATATTAGCATTGGCCAACGATGAAGCCGAGCTGGCGGCGGTATTGGCGCATGAGATTGCCCATTTGACGCTACGTCATGCGCGGGAGCGCTCCAATAGAGAGCGGACCAGCAAAATTGTCGATAGGGTGATTGGCGGCATTTTGGGGGCCAACCCTGAAACGGATCAATCTGCAGCGCGCTCAAAACTCTCTTTGGCTGCCTTCTCGCAGGCGCAGGAATTGGCGGCAGACAAAGAGGGTGTAAAAATTGCTGGGCGAGCGGGGTATGACCCTCATGCAGCAGCCCGGTTTTTAGGCCTTATGGCCCAATTTGCTGCCTATAAGTCCAAAGAGCAATCAGGTGATGATTTTCTATCTAGTCACCCTTCAACACCTGACCGTATTGAATTGGCCGTTAAAGCTGCACGTGGATTTGGTGCGCCGGGCATTGGCGCAACAGAGCGCGAGCGCTATTTGGATGCCATTGATGGGCTGGCCTTTGGGCCAAACCCGAACAATGGTGCTATAGCGGGTCAACGTTACATTCACCCTAACCTTGGTTTTGTCTTTGCTGTGCCCAACAGTTACGAGTTGACGAACGCCAACGCATCAGTTGTTGGCGTGGCAAAAGACGGCACCGCAGTGCGCTTTGATAGCGTATTTGTGCCCGATAGTGTTTTGCTGGCTGACTATTTGAGATCGGGCTGGGTGGCAGGATTGAGTGAAAGCTCAATCCAAAAGACCACACGCAACAATGTGCCTATGGTCACCGCGTCAGCCCAAACCAAAGACTGGGCATTTGAAATTGCGGTTGTGCGGTTTGAGGGGCAGGTCTATCGCTTCATTTTTGCGGCAAAACATGCAGACAAGCGGCTAAAGAAAGACTTTGATTTCACACTTGGTAGTTTCAGGAAATTAAGAAGTGCGGATCTAAAGCAAATTCAACATTTTGAAGTGGAAGTTGTTGAGGCAAAGCCTGGACAAAGTGTCAGCAATTTGGTGGCGCGAATGGGTGGCGTTTCAGATGCAAGTGCGTTGTTCAATGTGCTCAATGGATTACTGCCGGGTGACCAATTGATTTCGGGACGTAGTTATAAGGTTATACAAAAAAAATAGGGCCGGTCGAATGACCAGCCCCATTTGGATATCTCTTGTATTCTAAAAACTATGCAGCGGCTTCTTCGGAATCGTCTGCATCGTCAGATTTTGCGCCACGACGTGGGCTTTTTGCCAAGTTTTTCTGGATCAGCTTCAGCGCTTCGGTCAATGTGATTTTATTGACGACGCTGATTTCACGTGACATGCGATCGATCGCTGCTTCAAACAATTGGCGTTCTGAGTATGATTGCTCGGGCTGTTCTTCAGAGCGGAACAGATCACGCACAACTTCAGCGATTGAAATCAAGTCACCAGAGTTGATCTTGGCTTCATATTCTTGTGCCCGACGGCTCCACATTGTGCGTTTAACGCGGGCGCGACCGGTTACGGTTTTCAGTCCTTTTTCAACGACTGAGTCTTCGGCTAGTTTGCGCATACCAACACTTTTAACTTTGGCGAGCGGAACGCGAAGGGTGAGTTTGTCCTGTTCGAAATTGATGACAAAAAGCTCAAGCGAAATGCCTGCTACTTCTTGCTCTTCAATACCGGTAATTTGGCCGACGCCATGTGCAGGGTAAACAACAAATTCGCCTGTTTTGAACCCTTGACGCTGTACTGACTTTTTAGTTGCCATTCGGTAAACTCCTAATTGACGCCCCGGCACTTCTTTTCGAATGTGCCCTTACTGATCCATCCTGATCATTATCGCGAAAAATGTAAGGAACACTGAATATCTTCATTTCAGGAGCAAAGCCTTCTAGGGGGCTTGCCGACACCTTCGTCATTGCGAGTGAGCCAATCTGCAACAGTTCTACAATTTCTCGCTCGGTTCCCAGCTGGCTACTCGGATAAATCACCACACTCATTGTACCGTCAGAATAGTAATCGAGTCGCTCTCCAAGGTATTCCATTGCCTTATGCACAGAGTGCTGCGTGTCCAATGTATGCCCCAAGCGCAATACGGTGACCTCGCCTTGCAATTCATTTTGCGAACACGCCGCTGTTAA
>NZ_CAKZPW010000073.1:0-13295 GCF_937139385.1 uncultured Maritalea sp.
CAAACCAAAACAGCGGCAAAACCCGCAGCGAAAAAAACAGCGACCAAGCGCGCGGCGCCCGCGAAAACGACAACGTCCAAAACGGCTGCCGCAAAACCTGCTACCCGCAAGCCAGCGGCCGCGAAGGCGGCATCAAAGGCACCAGCTGCAGCTGACGGCAAGCCAGAAACCTTGGCTACGCCGCGAGGCGGTCAGAAAGATGACCTGAAAAACATCAAAGGCATCGGCCCAAAAATTGAAGGCATCCTCAATGGAATGGGCATTTACCATTTTGATCAGGTTGCTTCATGGGGGCGCAAAGAGGTGAAGTGGATCGACGCCGAATTGTCTTTTAAAGGGCGCATTGATCGTGAGAAATGGATCGCGCAAGCCAAGGCGTTGGCTAAGGGCAAATAGGGCTTTTCGTTGAGGATTGTTTTGTGAAGCCGAAACCTCTCGTTTCGGCTTCTATTATTTTAGCATATTGCTGTTTGTGTGCATCACGAATTCTGCGATGGCGCCCATTTCCTCTGAGTTTTCAAGCAACGCAGGCGAGCCTTCGCCCTCAATTTCCAGCGAAATAGCATCTGGACGCCGGGTAAGCATTCGTTGATATACATCCGCCCGTAACAGGTCTGTGTTTCTGGTGCGCATCATCAACAGGGGCACCTGGCCTAAACTGTCAAACATTTCCCAATTGGCATTAAGCACGTCATCATTGTCGAATGCGTCCAATCGTTCCATCAAGCGCCAGTCAAACCGGGGGACCAATCGACGCCGTTTTTTGTCCCAAGTGTGTGTGCGCCCACTAATGCTGTCTAGTTTCCCTGCGCCCAAAGAGGGATAGTCTGCACCCAAAATTTGTCGCATGGCATGCAATGCATCTTCATGGTTGCGAATTTTTGCGAGAAATTTCAAATTGTTGCGGAGCCGAACAAGACCTTGTGCGCTGATCAAGGCGCCCGCATCGCAAAGGATCGATGCTGCAATGAGCATCGGGTTTTTAGCACCAAGGGCCATAATGACCTGCCCACCGTGGGACTGCCCGAACCATATTGCTTTGTGAATGCCCAATGCACGGCACATTTCTACCATATCAGACGCATCGTCTAATGTTGAGTATTCATCGGCCTTTGGCGCGTATGACGCTTCTCCTCGGCCCAGCAAGTCTACCCGAACGATTGGCCAGTTTTTTTGCGAAAACTCAGAGAATTTCTCGGCAAAGGCAAAGAAATCGCTCATATTACGATGATAGCCAGAAATGCAAACAATCGGCAGACGCGAAGCATCGTCGAAATCGCCGCACATGCGCACCGCGATTTTTCGCGATCCATTGCGCACGCTGATCATGCGCGATGTCGCGTGCTCGTTCCGAACTGCTAGATCTAGATCCATGAAACCCGATATATCAACAAATGAGACAAGTGAACAGTTAAGAACCTTGCGGCCACTGGTTAGTCAATGGTGCGCAGAAACTTGGCCATCTGCAATCGATTGTCGCCAAGACGCAGTTTGTAAATTTGATAATTGGCCAACACTTTTTGCACATAACCACGCGTTTCGGTGAAAGGAATGAGCTCAATCCAAACCACAGGATCAACATTGGCAGACCTCGGGTCGCCATATGCTTTGAGCCACTTGTTTACATTTCCAGCGCCGCCATTGTATGCCGCAGCCGCAAGGACCAGTGAACCATCATAGCGCTTTAGCTGGGCCTTTAGGTAAGTTGAACCAAGCAATGCATTGTAGGCTGGATCACTTGTCAGTTTTGAGGGCGAATAGGATAGGCCTAGTTTTCCAGCGGTTTCCTTGGCTGTGCCTGGCATAAGCTGCATGAGGCCCCGTGCGCCAGCGTGGCTGATTGCTGTGCGATTGAATTTGCTTTCTTGTCGGGCAATTGCATAAATCGCCGCATTGTCGACATCAGCGAGTTTGTGCCGTGGCAAACCGTCTTTTGGGAACGCGAAGAGATCAAGTCCAACACCACGACTATTCGCCACATCCGACATTTGAATGGCTAAATCGTGGGCATCGATGTCCTGCGCCAACCGCGCCGTTAGAAGCATTTCCCCGGCGTCCTTGACCTGATAAATCAGTCGAGTTGTGAGCGGGCGGGCAAACTCAAATGCTTTGTTGGCTTCAAACAGCCGAATGGCCCGCACAATCTCGCGTTGATTGAACGCTGCCTCGCTTTGCTGCCAACTGGGCATACTGCGCAACGATACTGTTTCTTTGCCCAACCGAACCATCGCTAGCTGCCCATAGTAATACTGATTAAACATCGCCGCTTGCTGGAAGTGGGCAGTTGATTGCCCCTGATCGCCCAGTTTTGCATAGGCACGGCCCAACCAATAGTGTGACTTGGATGCACTTGTTGCCAGCGTTGACATGCTGGCCATTTTTTTGAAGTGTCTTACCGCTACGTCGGCTTGACCCAAAAATTCTAATGCGATCCAACCTGCGTGAAAACTGGCGTCAACCAGTCGCCCTTCAGGGCCATTGGTGTATCCCGCAGATGCAAGATAGGCTGTTTCAGGTTTCCCGACGGCCAATAGCTGGCGTGTCAGCAAACGACGCTCGTACCACCACAATTGCGCCTGAGGTAGGGTACCCGTGGCTTTGTTCAGTTCAGCCACAGCCGCGCTAATGGCACCATTTTGCCGTAACCGTTGAGCGTTCGCAAAGTAAAACAAAGGGTGATTGCGCAAACTTGGATCAACCCGATCCAACAAGCTTGCCGCATTCTGTTGTTTGCGCGAAACAGCAACGCGCGCGACCACAAGGCTGCGCTGGGCGCTGGTCAACTGGTCCATTATTCGCTCAGCACCGCTGGCGCGGTCGTGCATCAACAAACGTAGGGCACGGGACCAATGATCGTCTCGCGTCAGCAACCGCCCATAGCGCGCCTTCAAATCATCTTCGACTTCGCGCGTCAAAAAATTATTGACCCATACCGATTTAATAATCCGACCGGCACGCTCAACTTGGCCATCTTGCACATATGCGTCTGCAAGGGCGATTTGAGCATCCAAGGTATTGGGCATTGAACCGCCCAAAAGCGCGATTGTGGTTTTTGAATCTGCTGGGCTGCTGGTCAGCGCCTGTTCCATGCGGATTTTGTAGGTTTTGACCGTTGCAAAGTGTGGAGCGTCTTCTTGAAAGCGCAACACGGTATCGTGATCAACCTTGCCATTGCCAAAAAAAATGGCCGCCCACTGGATGGCCCGGCGCTCAACGTCATTGTCGATGCTGCGCGCCGCGCCGTAAGCTTCAACAAAGTCGCCCTTGCTCAAGGCGGCGAGGGCGTTTTGGAAGCGTTGGCTACCTTTTTTACTTGTAGTTTGGCTGGTGTTGCCAATGGAGCTTGTAACTGTGTTGTCGATTTGCTGTTGCGCGAAAGCTGGTGCGTGTTGCGAAAGCGAAGCGGCACAGGTGAGCGCTGCGAAAGCGCGCAGAAAGCTTTTTGAAAATGTTGGAACCGGTCTGGGCATTTAATGATCCATAATGTGTACGCAAAACAAAACTCAATGATTGTGAAGCCCCCTGAACACAATCAATATCCGAACATAATTCATTAAGGTGAATGATCAGTTTAAAGCCTGCGCACAAACGTCCCATTTTCACCATTGCCGACTTGCGGCCATAATCAACTGACATTATGTTCAACAACTTCGGCACTTTCAGGTTCAAATTGCGGAAATTATTTGACCTTTTGACGACAACATGTTGTCAACAGTGCGTATTGATTTGAGTGAGAAGGGAAACTTCGATGTTTCGTGGTTCTATTACAGCGTTGATCACGCCATTTCGCGATGGTGTAGTTGATGAATCTGCGTTTTCTCGTTTTGTTGATTGGCAAATTTCTGAAGGAACTAAGGGATTGGTGCCTGTTGGCACCACCGGTGAGTCTCCAACAGTCAGCCACGCCGAGCACGAACGCGTAATTGAGATCTGTGTAGAAACTGCAAACAAACGGGTGCCGGTGATCGCCGGCGCTGGGTCAAATTCAACTCAAGAGGCAATTGGCTTCGCCCAATTTGCGCAAAAAGTCGGCGCCGATGCCATCCTGTCAGTATCGCCCTATTATAATAAGCCAAACCAAGATGGTCTGTTCGCGCATTTTTCTGCGATCGCCAACGCGACCGACTTGCCAATGTTCTTGTACAACATTCCAGGCCGTTCGATTGTTGATATCAATATCGACACCATGGTGCGATTGCGTGAAGCCTGTCCAAACATTGTCGGTGTAAAAGACGCAACAGCCGATATGGCCCGCATGTCATTGCAACGCCATTACTTGGATGATGATTTTATCCATTTGTCGGGTGAAGACATTTCTGCGCTTGGTTACAACGCACATGGCGGGCAGGGCTGTATCTCGGTCACCTCGAATATCGCGCCCAAACTTTGCAATGAAATGCAAGAAGCATCGCTGTCGGGCGATTTTGCCAAAGCATTGGCAGTTCAAGACAAGCTGGCGCCATTGCACACCGCATTGTTTAAAGATCCAAATCCTGTGCCCGTTAAATATGTGGCATCGCGTTTGGGGCTTTGCGAAGCCGATGTTCGCCTGCCGCTGACATCCATCTCGGCCAGCACAAAAGCAACTGTGGACGCAGCGCTTGCACATGCGGGGCTAGTGTAGGTCCAAATGGCCGCAAAAAAAGTCAAAGACAAAGCAATATCGGGTTTGGTGGCTGAAAACCGCAGAGCCCGCTATGATTATGAAATTCTGGATACTGTTGAGGCAGGGTTGGTGCTCGAAGGCACTGAGGTCAAATCACTGCGTGTTGGCAAAGCCCAAATCACAGAAGCCTACGCTACGCCAGAAAATGGCGAAATCTGGCTGATCAATGCTCACATCCCTGAATATTTGCAGGCCAATCGTTTCAACCACAATGAACGCCGCAAACGCAAACTTCTCTTGTCGAAAAGAGAAATGAACCGCTTAATGGGCGCTGTGGAAAAGCACGGCAATACCATTGTGCCGCTAAAACTCTATTTCAACGAGCGCGGTCGGGCCAAAATACTGATTGGCTTGGGCAAAGGTAAAAAGTCTCACGACAAACGCCAGACTGAGCGTGATCGGGATTGGGCGCGCCAAAAGTCGCGCGTAATGAAAGACCACGGCTAGACGGCGCTTTACTTCCCCACGATCTCTCTGACCCGTGCAAAGATGTTTTCAAACATCTCTTCGGTCAAACGACCTGTGTTCGTGTTGTAGCGCGAGCAATGATAGCTATCGATGAGCAAAGTGCCGTTGGGCAGCTGATGTTCGTTGCCGTGCCCAAACGGGAAGTCTTTCTTTTTGACATCAAACAAGGTCAAAAAGGAATTATGCGCAATGCCACCAAGCGCCACAACGCACTGAACAGATGTGGTTTGCTCCACAGTTGCGCGCAAGAACGGGCGGCAATTGTTGATTTCTGCGCCTATTGGCTTGTTCTCGGGCGGCACGCAACGCACGGCGTTCACGATTATCGCATCGGTAAGTTCTAAACCGTCTTCACGCGATTTGCCGTAATTACCTTTGGCAAAATCAAATTTCACCAGTGTTTGGTAAAGCAAGTCACCCGCCCAGTCGCCGGTAAACGGACGACCGGTTCGGTTGGCTCCTTTAAGACCGGGAGCCAATCCAACAATCATCAGTCGAGGTGAGGGGGCGCTCCAATTTGGCACAGGAGCATTGTGCCAGTCAGGGTATTTTTGACGCGCGTCATTAAGATACGAAACCAGCCGCGGGCATAAGGGGCAGTCCAGTGGCGGATCCGTATCTTGCAATTTTCTCATACAACCTGAATTCGGCGTGTCTTAGCTAGAAGACTCGCTTGTGGTGTCGCGACCAACAGATTTTGCCAAGTCAGCAATATCCATGAAATAGTCCGCTTGGCGACGAAGATCATCTGAGATCATCGGCGATGCGGTTGCTTTCGTGGAAACAACAGTCACTTTTTTGCCGCGTTTCTGCAGTGCAGCAACAAGGGCTGTAAAGTCACCGTCTCCGGAGAACAACACCAGGTGGTCATAGTGATCTGACAATTCTAGAGCATCGATGGTAATTTCGATGTCCATATTGCCTTTGATTTTGCGCCGACCTTGAAAGTCCACAAATTCCTTGGCGGGCTTCGTGACAACCGTATAACCGTTGTAATCCAACCAATCGATAAGGGGGCGAATGGATGAATATTCTTGGTCTTCAACAAGCGCTGTATAATAATAAGCACGAAGAAGGTAAGCTTGGCTCTGGAATTCAGCCAGCATACGACGATAATCTAACTCTGCGCCCAATGCCTTTGCGGTGGCATAAAGATTGGCACCGTCCATAAACAGGACAATTTTTTCACTCGGATCAAACATTAAGCAAATTTGCCTTACTCTGCGTCAACAAGCAATATTAGCTTGTCACTTTTGACATAATATTACCATATGATTCGGTATAAGCTCGCACTCCGCAAAGTTTACCAGTTTTAATACGCAAATCACACTACTTTGGTTCTGTGCACTTCTTAGATCAATTCGTATGAGTGAGTCGATGACGAATCATTGAACAATGCAGAGATAATTAGCCTCTTGTAATCAATTTCCCTTTGTTGTAAGCACACCCGTCTATACATTTAGTTCTGGAGAACCCACTTTGGCACGCGTCACAGTTGAAGATTGCATCGAAAAAATTCCAAATCGGTTCGAATTGGTATTGCTTGCGTCACACCGCGCACGTTTGGTTTCATCAGGTTCACCGATCACAGTTGATCGGGACAATGATAAAAACCCAGTTGTTGCGTTGCGTGAAATTGGCGATGGAACGATCTCACCTGGTGACCTCAAAGAGGACCTGATTCACTCACTTCAAAAATATGTTGAAGTTGATGAGCCAGAACCAGAAACAGCGCCAATGATTGAAAGTCGCGGCGATGATGACGACGGCATGGTCTTTGACACAATGAGCGAAGAAGAATTGCTGCGCGGCATCGAAGGCCTTGCTCCACCAGAGCGGCGCGACGATTGATCTTGCACAAGATACCGACTTACAGCTAGATTCAAGGCGTCGATTTCGGCGCCTTTTTCGTGAATATACTCCACTTGCCAAACAACCGGAGCAGCGCAAAGCCCCATGATGCGTCAATATGAGCTGGTCGAGCTCGTACAAGCTTACAATCCGAACGCTGACGAGGCCCTTTTAAACAAGGCCTATGTCTATGGTATGCGCAAGCATGGATCCCAATTCCGCGCGTCTGGTGACCCCTATTTCGCCCACCCTTTGGAAGTTGCCGCAATTCTAACAAAGCTGCATCTTGATGATGCAACGATTGCCGTGGCGCTTCTTCACGATACAATTGAAGACACAGACGCGACGCGAGCTGAAATCGATCAGCTCTTTGGGCATGAAATTGGCGCGATTGTTGACGGCTTAACCAAAATTGATCGACTGAATCTAACGTCACGCCAAGAAGCTCAAGCTGAAAACCTACGCAAACTGCTGCTCGCTATTTCAGAAGACGTGCGGGTATTGTTGGTCAAATTGGCGGACCGCTTGCACAATATGCGCACGCTTGATTTTGTGCCGGAGCACAAACGGCGTCGCATCGCGCAAGAAACAATGGAAATCTATGCGCCACTTGCTGGGCGCATGGGGATGCAAGACATGCGTTCTGAACTGGAAGATCTGTCTTTCAAAACGCTTCATCCCGAACATTACGCAGCAATTTCCGACCGCCTTGCAGACTATGAAGAAGAGAATCGCAAAGTTGTTGACGAGATCCGTCTTGAGCTTGCGGCGCGTTTTGTCGAAGAAGGTATTCTCGCTGATGTCTCTACGCGTCTAAAAGCGCCGTTCTCGATCTTCAGAAAAATGGAACGCAAGT
The DNA here is from genome assembly GCF_937139385.1 of uncultured Maritalea sp. Lineage (NCBI taxonomy): Bacteria > Pseudomonadati > Pseudomonadota > Alphaproteobacteria > Hyphomicrobiales > Devosiaceae > Maritalea > uncultured Maritalea sp. Next base: position 7,842 of record NZ_CAKZPW010000073.1, read on the forward strand.
CCATTGGCCTTGAGCAACTCTCAGATATTATCGGATTTCGGGTCGTCGTTGACGATGTAGCAAAATGCTATCAAACGCTAGGTGTTGTGCACACCACATGGTCTGTCGTGCCAGGGCGGTTCAAAGACTACATCTCTACCCCAAAACAAAACGACTATCGCTCTATTCATACAACAATTGTAGGCCCGAGCCGACAGCGGGTTGAACTGCAAATTCGCACAAAAGCAATGCACCGGGTCGCAGAACTCGGCATCGCTGCCCATGCTTTATATAAAGAGGGCATTTCAGGCGACATGAGCCGACTTGAAAAGGAAAGCCGTGCATACGGCTGGCTGCGGTCAACGATTGCCCATTTGACTGAGGGCGATAATCCTGAAGAATTCCTTGAGCACACAAAGCTGGAATTGTTCCAAGATCAAGTGTTCTGTTTTACCCCCCGCGGACGCTTGATTGCCTTGCCACGCGGTGCCACTTCCATTGACTTTGCCTATGCGGTGCATACTGACATTGGCGAAACATGCGTTGGCTGTAAAATCAACGGCACCGTGATGCCGCTCAACACCCAGCTTCGCAATGGTGACGAAGTTGAAATTGTGCGCGATCCAGACCACACCCCGCCGCCGAACTGGGAAAACATCGCCATTACCGGCAAAGCGCGCGCGGCTATTCGCAAGTCCTTGCGGCACGCATCTCAAGAACGCGCCTATTTGCTGGGTCAGCAGATATTTGAAGCAATTCTCGAGCGGGAAGCCATCGTGCTCGACAAAAATGAAACAGACAAATTGCTTGCTGCAACGCATGTCAGCAATTTGCGCAATCTCTATATTGCATTGGGCGAAGCAACGGTTGCAGGTGACGAATTGATTAAACAAATCGACATTATTCGTGGCGCCGAAAAAGACAAAAAACGCAAGCCTTTCGATCTGCGCGTGGGCACGTCTGCTGACGGTTGGTTTTCGTTGGCGGAAGGCGTTGGGTTTAAGTTTCGTGTGCCCGGTGGCCAAAACCTACCTGCCAGCGTTGCGTTGACGTTTTCAAACCTGGACTTTTCAACACCAGTCACCATCGCCCCAGAAGGCGTGTTGCCAGGGGACCGTTTGGTTGGCATCCTAACCAACGAAAAAGTGCTTACAATCTATCCAATTGTTTCCGAAGCATTGCTCGCTTATCACGAGCAAGAGGTGCTTTGGGTCGACGTGCTTTGGGATCTAGCCGACGATGATAGGTCAGCATATCGTGCGGTTTTGGCCGTGCAATCTGTCAATAAACCCGGCATTCTGGCTCAGGTGACCTCTGCAATCGCAGCAGCTGGGGCAAACATCTCCAACTTGCTTTCTCGGTCCGCGGCGGTAGATTTCAACGAGATGTTGTTTGAACTTGAGTTAACCGATATCACCCAACTAAATGATGTAACCGCCACATTGATGCGTATTGTTGGGGTGGCCAAAGCCGTAAGGGCTTCGTCCGCTGAAGCCGAGATTATGCAGAATATGAGTAAACAATACCAACAGCTTGAGCTAGGAGAGTAGAGGATGAACAAAGAAGAAGTGCTTGACGTATTTCGTTCTTGCGGGGCAATTTTGGAAGGACATTTCATCCTATCGTCAGGGCTGCGTTCACCCACATTCCTGCAAAAGCAGCGTGTGTTCATGCATGCCGACAAAGCAGAAATCTTATGCAAAGCGCTTGCAGATAAAATCATTGCTCAAGGATTTGGTGATGTCTCGCAAATCGTATCACCGGCCATTGGCGGTATTATTCCCGGTTATGAGACTTCCCGTCACCTTAAAAAACCAGCCATTTTCACCGAGCGCGTAAATGGCAAGTTTGAATTGCGCCGTGGCTTTGAAGTGCAACCGGGCGAAAAAGTAATCGTTGTTGAAGACATCGTATCAACCGGTCTTTCAATACGTGAGTGCGTGGATTGCTTAAAAGAACTGGGCGCAGATGTTGTGGCCGCCGCTTGTCTTGTTGATCGCTCCGATGGCGAAGCGGACGTTGGTGTGCCGCTGGTTGCTTTGACGGGGTTCAAAGTGCCAGCCTATGCGCCAGATGATTTGCCACCAGAATTGGCGGCGCTGCCGGCAGTCAAGCCAGGTAGCCGGGGCCTAAAGTAGGAACATCAAAACGTGATTATTGGCATGGGCAATGATATATGTGAGATCGCGCGGGTGGAAAAAACACTTGCGCGGCACGGCGAGCGGTTTACGCAGCGCTGTTTCACACAAATCGAACGTGCCAAATCTGATCGACGTAAACAACGCGCGGCAAGTTATGCAAAACGTTTCGCCGCAAAAGAAGCCTGCGCTAAGGCGCTTGGCACGGGCATGTCGCGTGGCGTCTTTTGGAAAGACATTGGCGTAATCAATTTGCCCTCGGGAAAGCCAACCATTCAACTTGAAAACGGTGCCCGACGAGCTCTAGAGCGACTTGTACCTGACAACCATGATGCCCATATCCACATCACCATCACAGATGATAACGGCATGGCGCAGGCATTCGTTATCATCGAAGCTATTGCAGTTTAGGCGTTTTGCGCCGATAAGACGCCAAACAAAGACGAGAATGTAGGACAAAATGACAGATAAAAGCGATTCAAAGCTAAAAGCAAAGGGTCAGCCCACGGTCAAGAATGAGATTTGGGAAACCGTTGTTGTTTTGCTCCAAGCTCTTTTGATTGCGCTGGTCTTTCGCAGTTTCTTGTTTCAACCGTTTTCTATTCCTACGGCATCGTTGCAGTCAAATCTGTTGATCGGCGATTACATTCTCACATCAAAATACACATACGGTTATTCCAAATACTCGTTCCCATTCGAGATTATTCCCATGAGCGGCCGCCTCTTTGGGCGCGCACCAGAGCAGGGGGAAATTGCGGTTTTCCGTCCTGTCCCCCAATCAGTGGATTACGTGAAGCGTGTTGTTGGCTTGCCCGGCGATACGGTTCAAATGAAAAATGGCGTTCTACACATTAATGGCACAGCGGTCAAAAAAGAACGTGTTGGAACCCTTATCGATACGGACAGCTACGGTGTTTCCATCCCGGTTATTCAATATCGCGAAACTTTGCCGAATGGTTCAAGTTACATCGTGCAAGAGATTTCAGATAATCAAGCGCTCGATAATACAGCGGAATATAAAGTCCCAGCCGGCCACTACTTTATGATGGGCGACAACCGCGATCGCTCAGCAGATAGCCGCGTTCTGCGCTCTGTGGGATATGTGCCTTTGGAGAATTTCATTGGGAAAGCCGAAGTCCGGTTCTTCTCTATCAAAGATAATATCAATCCATGGCAGATCTGGCGCTGGCCGGGTAATGTCCGCCTCGACCGCATGTTCCAATCTGTTTATCAATGAGTAAGCAAAGCCACGCCTTAGACGAATTGGAAACCAGAATTGGCTACCAGTTCAGAGATACATCTTTGTTGCAGAGGGCAGTGACGCACTCCAGTGCTGTTGCGCCCACAAGACGCACACAAAACTCATATCAACGGCTTGAGTTTTTGGGTGACCGGGTGCTCGGCCTTGTGGTGGCCGATAGGCTTTTGCGCGACAATACGGGCGCCAACGAAGGTGGCCTGTCCCGCGCGCTCAACTCAGTCGTGCGCAAAGAAAGCTGTGCCGAAGTTGCCCGCAAGCTTGATGTGGGACCAGCGCTCATTCTGGGGCAAAGCGAAGCCAAAACGGGCGGCGCGAGCAAAGAAGCCATTTTGGGTGATGTGTGCGAAGCAATCATTGGTGCGCTATATGTTGATGGCGGACTAGAGACAGCGCGAGCCTTTATCGAAAAACGGTTCTCCAAATTCATAAAGGCAGGAACCGAAGGCCGCGGCGACGCAAAGACCAGTCTGCAGGAATGGGCACAATCACGCAGCTTGAGTTTGCCCGAATATGTGGAGGTTGCCCGCAACGGGCCAGACCACGCGCCAGAATTTACAATTGAAGTCCGTATAGACAAACACGAGCCTGCTTCATCAAGCGGGAAGTCAAAGAAATTTGCCGAGCATGAAGCCGCGAGCCTGTTTTTGGTGCGCGAAGGCATTTGGAGTGAAGATGACGAATAGTCAGGACAATGAAACAGAACAGCAGGACACCAGGTGCGGGTTTGTTGCGCTTGTTGGTGCGCCAAACGCGGGCAAGTCAACGCTGCTTAATGCGCTAGTGGGCACCAAAGTGTCCATTGTTACGCACAAAGCGCAAACAACCCGCGCACAAGTTCGTGGCGTTGTTACGCTTGAAAAAGAGCAAATAATCTTCGTTGATACCCCTGGCATTTTTAAGCCAAAACGTCGTTTGGACCGGGCTATGGTCCATTCCGCTTGGAGCGGCGTCGGCGATGCGGATTTGGTTGCGCTGATCATTGACGCAAAGCGCGGGCTTGTTGACGAAGTTGAACGGCTCATCGAGGGCCTCGCCAACTACAATCAACGCAAGGTCTTGGTGCTCAACAAAATTGACTTGCTGCCTGAAGATCAGCGCGAGCAGCGCTGCCAAGAAATTATTGATGGCTTGAATTGGCAGGGGCCGGTATTTTCAATTGCAGCGATTAGCCGACTGGGTGTTGAGCCTATTTGTGGTGCGGTTATGGAGTATGTTGAGCGATGCAATGAGGCCGAGCGAGAGGATGAATCGCTTCGCGATGCTGAAACTGAAAAACAGCACCAAATGCAGGCTGAGTCTCGTGAGCGGATACAGCAGCTGGCCGCTGAGCGAAAAGCGGCTCGTTTATTGGCTAAGGAAGCCGGTGAGGCTGACGATGACGACGACGATTATGATGTCGAAGTGGTTTATGAGCGCTAGTCACTTGTGTGGTTAAAGGTAAGATAACAAAAGATGGAATCGATTTCGGCAAGAAAAAAACTAACAGCAACTCGTCGTTGGGTAGTGAAAATCGGTAGTGCGTTATTGACCAACGGTGGTAAGGGTTTGGCGTTAGAGGCCATCGCTGACTGGACGGCACAGATGTCGGCTTTACGAGCCCAGGGTATTGAGTTGGTGTTGGTGTCTTCTGGTGCTGTAGCAGAGGGGATGACTCGGCTTGGGTGGAGTGAGCGCCCGCAGGCATTACATGACTTGCAGGCCGCGGCAGCGGAGGGTATCGAGTTGGAAAATGCCGATGAACTGCGCGAGCTGATCCGAGCCGATCGGAACTTCACAATGGATCGAGAAGAGCCAGCCACCGAAGGCGCCGCGCCTGGCGGCGGTGCACGGCGGTTCCGGTATAACCCGCAGACTGGTCAGTTGGAGCCGCAATAATGACGACGATCGTCGAAATCGATGGCATCGGTGAGATCGAGTTTCCCGACTCAATGTCGCAGGCGCAGATATCGACCGAAGTTCAGCGTATCGCCGGCGGCGCGTCTGGCCGCAATGCAGCGATGCAGCCGAACATGGCGGTGGATCTCTCGCGTGGCCGGATGACGCAGGACCAGATTGCATCGAACACGCCGGGACCGC